>JBQCJQ010000388.1:0-7314 GCA_051952615.1 Humibacter sp. | reverse complement strand
TGGGTCTCGGCCCGATCAACGCGATCTACCAGGCGCAGCTCAACAAGTACCTGACCAACCGCGGCATCAAGGACGCCTCCGACCAGCACGTCTGGGCGTTCCTCGGCGACGGCGAGATGGACGAGGTCGAGAGCCGCGGCCAGCTCCAGGTGGCGGCGAACGAGGGCCTCGACAACCTCACGTTCGTCATCAACGCCAACCTTCAGCGACTCGACGGCCCGGTGCGTGGCAACGGGAAGATCATCCAGGAGCTGGAGAGCTTCTTCCGCGGCGCAGGCTGGAACGTCATCAAGGTGATCTGGGGACGCGAATGGGATGACCTGCTCGCCCGCGACACCGAGGGTGCCCTGCTCAACGTCATGAACACGACGCCGGACGGCGACTACCAGACGTACAAGGCCGAGAACGGCGCCTACGTGCGCGAGCACTTCTTCGGCAAGGACCCGCGCGCGCTCGAGCTCGTCAAGGACTACTCGGACGAGCAGATCTGGAACCTCAAGCGCGGTGGCCACGACTACCGCAAGGTGTACGCGGCGTTCAAGGCGGCCCTCGAGCACAAGGGTCAGCCGACGGTCATCATCGCGAAGACCATCAAGGGTTATGGCCTCGGCCCGCACTTCGAGGGCCGCAACGCCACGCACCAGATGAAGAAGATGACGCTGGACGACCTCAAGAAGTTCCGCGACTCGATGCACATCCCGATCACCGACGACCAGCTCGCCGAGAACCCGTACCTGCCGCCGTACTACCACCCGGGTGAGAACGACGAGGCGATCCAGTACCTTCTGGAGCGTCGTCGGGCGCTCGGCGGCTTCCTCCCCGAGCGGCGTTCGAAGTACACGCAGATCCCGCTTCCGGATGACTCCGCATACGCGATCGCGAAGAAGGGCTCTGGCACGCAGGAGGTCGCCACCACCATGGCGTTCGTGCGCCTGCTGAAGGACCTGCTGCGCGCAAAGGACTTCGGGCACCGCATCGTGCCGATCATCCCCGACGAAGCCCGCACGTTCGGCATCGACGCGTTCTTCCCGAACGCGAAGATCTACAACCCGAACGGCCAGCACTACACGTCGGTCGACCGCGAGCTGCTCCTCTCGTACAAGGAGAGCCCGCAGGGACAGATCATCCACGTCGGCATCAACGAGGCCGGTGCTATGGCGGCGTTCACCAACGTGGGAACCTCGTACGCGACGCACGGTGAGCCGCTCATCCCGATCTACGTCTTCTACTCGATGTTCGGGTTCCAGCGCACGGGTGACGCGATGTGGGCGGCCGGCGACCAGATGGCGCGCGGCTTCATCATCGGCGCGACCGCCGGTCGCACCACGCTCACGGGCGAGGGTCTGCAGCACGCCGACGGCCACTCCCCCATGCTGGCGGCCACCAACCCCGCCGTGATCAGCTACGACCCCGCGTACGGCTACGAGATCGGGCACATCGTTCGCGCCGGACTCGACCGCATGTACGGCGGCACGCACCGCGACCCGAACGTCATGTACTACCTCACGGTGTACAACGAGCCGATGGTGCAGCCGGTCGAGCCGGAGAACCTCGACGTCGACGGCCTGCTCCGCGGCATCTACAAGCTGCGCACTGCCGAGGGCGATGGTCCTCGTGCTCAGCTGATGGCATCCGGTGTCGCCGTGCCGTGGGCGCTCGAGGCGCAGGAGCTGCTCGCGAACGACTGGGGCGTGAAGGCCGACGTCTGGAGCGTGACCAGCTGGTCCGAGCTGCGCCGCGACGGTCTCGCCGCCGACGAGCACAACTTCCTCAACCCGCAGGAGGAGCGCCGCACGCCGTACCTGACGTCGAAGCTCGCCGGCGCGGAGGGGCCGTTCATCGCGACGACCGACTACGCGCACTCGGTGCCCGACCAGATCCGTGCGTACGTGCCCGGTGAGTTCGCCACGCTGGGCGCGGACGACTTCGGGTTCTCCGACACGCGCGCCGCCGCTCGCCGCTACTTCAAGATCGACGGCCCGTCGATGGTGGTGCGCACCCTCGAGCTGCTCGCGGCACGGGGTCAGGTCGACCCCTCGGCGCCGGCTCAGGCGATCGAGCGATACAGGCTCCACGATGTGACCGCCGGCACCACGGGGGTCGCAGGCGGCGAGAGCTAGGCCGCAGTGTCGAAACCCAAGACGAAGGAAGAGACACTCGCCTGGCTGAGGAAGATCTCGGGTGAACTCGCGACAGCGACGCTGAAGCGACTCGAAGACACCCTGCCCTGGTATCGCGAAATGCCCGCCGGGCGACGATCCGCTGTCGGACTCGTCGCCCAGGCAGGCATCACGTCGTTCATCTCGTGGTTCGACGACCCTCGGTCGACGCCGTGGATCGCCGCCGACGTGTTCGGAGCCGCGCCTCGCGAACTGCTCAGGTCGGTGTCGCTGCAGCAGACGCTGCAGCTCATCCGCGTGACCGTCGAGGTGGTCGAGGACCGCGTGCGGACGGCGGGCAACGAGGAGCTCCAAGAGGCCATCCTGCTCTACTCCCGGGAGATCGCGTTCGGGGCGGCTGACGTCTATGCCCGCGCCGCCGAAGCCCGTGGGCTGTGGGATGCCCGTCTCGAAGCACTCGTCGTCGACTCGATCCTGACCGGCGAGTACGACGACGAGCTCCCCAGCCGCATCGCCGCGCTCGGTTGGCACGGACACGGCGAGGTCAGCGTGCTGGTCGGCACCGCTCCCAAGCAGCTCGACGTCGACCAGCTCCGCCGCATCGCCAGGCACATGACGGCTGACGTGCTCATCGGAGTTCAGGGCTCCCGCCTCGTGCTGGTGATCGGCCGAGCACAGCCGCGTGCGACCGAGCCGGACGAGGTCGGCCCGTCCAACTCCTTCAGCTTCATGGAGATCGCGCAGCAGCTCGAATCGGGCTTCGGGCCCGGGCATCTCGTGCTCGGCCACGAGGTGCCTGGACTAGTCGACGCCTCCAAGAGCGCCAGGGCTGCCCTGGCCGGATTCGCCGTAGCCAAGGCGTGGCGTAACTGCCCGCGACCCGTCCACGCGGACGATCTTCTTCCCGAGCGCGCATTCGCCGGCGACCCCCTCGCCAGGAGCACGCTGGTCGGCCGCATCTACCGTCCGCTGCACACGCACTCCCCCGAGCTGCTCAACACGCTGTGGAGCTATCTCGACAACGGAAGGTCGCTCGAGGCGACGGCGCGGGAGCTGTTCGTGCATCCGAACACCGTGCGGTACCGGCTCAAGCGGGTCACCGATGTGATCGGATGGGACGCGACGGGCGCGCGTGAGGCGCTCATCCTGCAGGCCGCGCTCATCGTCGGCTCCATCAACGAGCCGGATGCACCTTCGCGGCGCCGCTGAGAGGCCGAAGCTGTACGACACCGACAAACGATCGGGCGGGAGTTCATTGATGATCGACACGGGACGCCTTCAGGCGATTGGCAGACTAGAACAGTGATCGTCGTCGTATGCCCTGGACAGGGTTCTCAGACCCCAGGCTTCCTGACCCCGTGGCTCGTCGACGACGAGACCCGAGAGCTCGTCTCGCGGTACTCCGAGGTCTCCGGCGTCGATCTCATCGAGCACGGCACCAGGTCAGACGCCGAGACGATCAGGGACACGAGCCTTGCTCAGCCGCTCATCGTCGCGGCGAGCCTGCTCGCGCTGCGCGCACTGCGCGCCGCGGCCCCGGACGCGGAAATCGGCGGCATCGCCGGCCACTCGGTCGGTGAGGCGGCCGCTGCGGCAGGGGCGGGCATCCTGACCGATGACGACGCGCTGCGCCTCGTGCGCTCGCGTGCGCTGCTGATGGCCGAGGCCGCCGCGGTGACACCGACCGGCATGAGCGCGGTGCTCGGCGGCGACCAGGACGCGGTCGTCGCGCACACCGAGAGCCTTGGTCTGGAACCGGCGAACTACAACGGCGGCGGGCAGCTCGTGGTCGGAGGCGCGCTGGATGCCCTCGCCCGGCTCTCCGAAGAGCCGCTCCGCGGCACCAGGGTCGTCCCGCTGCAGGTGGCCGGCGCATTCCACACGCACTACATGCAGCCGGCGCGCGAGGCTCTGACGGAAGCGGTTGCCGACATCCCGGTCGCCGACCCGTCGCTCACGATCTGGACCAACCGCGACGGATCGATCGTCGACTCCGGCGCCCGGTTCATCGAGCTCCTGGTCGGGCAGGTCGCGTCGCCGGTGCGCTGGGACCTCTGCATGGCATCCTTCGAGCAGGCGGGCGTGACCGGGCTGATCGAGCTGACGCCGGCCGGTGCTCTGACCGGCCTCGCCAAGCGCGGACTCAAGGGAGTTCCGACCGTGGCGATCAAGACCCCCGACGACCTCCCGGCCGCGGTCGAGCTGTTGACGAGCTCGCACGCAGAAAGCGAAGCCTGAGCCCATGACAGCACCCCGCCTCAACCAGACGACGGGCCCGCAGTACACGCGCATCCTCGCGCTGGGAGCGGCCCGCGGCAGCCTCGATGTTCCCAACGACGACCTGATCGGACCGATCAACTCGTCTGACGAATGGATCCGCCAGCGCACCGGCATCATCACGCGCAAGCGGGCACCACACGACGTGCTCGCTCTCGACCTCGCGACGGATGCCGCGCGCGAAGCGGTCGAGGCATCGGGCATCGACCCCGAGCAGATCGACCTCGTCATGATCGCCACGATCAGCAATGTGCGCCAGACACCGTCGATGTCGGCCGTGGTCGCCGATCGCATCGGCGCCAACCCGGCAGCCGCGTACGACCTGAACGCCGCCTGCGCCGGGTACACCTACGCGATCGCACAGGCTGACGCGCTCATCCGTGCCGGTGTCGCGCACTACGCCGTCGTCGTCGGGGCTGAGAAACTCTCCGACGTCGTCGACCCCGGTGACCGATCCATCTCGTTCCTGCTGGGCGACGGCGCGGGCGCCGCGGTGATCGGCCCGAGCGATGAGCCGGGCATCGGGCCGACGGTCTGGGGCTCGGACGGCAGCAAGGCGGAGAGCGTCGGCATGGACCACACGCTGGTCGAGTTCCGCGACGGCGAGGCCGCATGGCCGACGCTGCGTCAGGACGGTCCCGTGGTGTTCCGCTGGGCGGTGTGGGAGATGGTCAAGGTCGCCAGGCAGGCGATCGAGGCCGCCGGAATCACCGCCGACGACCTTGCCGCCTTCGTGCCGCACCAGGCGAACATGCGCATCGTTGACGAGTTGGCCAAGCAGCTCAAGCTGCCGGAGAGCGTGGTCATCGCCCGCGACATCGAGACCACCGGTAACACGTCTGCCGCCTCGATCCCGCTGGCAGCGCACCGGCTGCTGCAGGAGCACCCTGAGCTCAGCGGCGGGCTCGCGCTTCAGATCGGCTTCGGCGCGGGCCTTGTCTTCGGCGCACAGATCGTGGCCCTCCCCTGAACCTCTCAATCCCATAAGGCCGATCAGTCGCCCATAGACTGTTCTGCTGTCACACGACATCCCAAGGAGAAACGAAGAATGGCACTTTCCCGTGAAGAAGTCCTCGCCGGCCTGGCGGAGCTCATCAACGACGAGACCGGCATCGCCACCGACACGGTCGAGGCCGACAAGTCCTTCACCGATGACCTCGACATCGACTCGATCTCGATGATGACCATCGTGGTCAACGCCGAAGACAAGTTCGACGTCAAGATTCCTGACGAAGAGGTCAAGAACCTCAAGACCGTCGGCGACGCCGTCGACTTCATCGTCAACGCCCAGTCCTGATCGCGGGTCGGCGCGGCCATGGTCGCGCCGACCTCCGCTCGCTGTCCCCTTTCCCCACGAATGTGCGCTTCAGCGCGCCTGAGGTTCGGTATCCATGAGTCCCAAGAAGATCGTCGTCACCGGCATCGGTGCGAGCTCGCCCATCGGCGGCACCGCATCGGAGAGCTGGCAGGCCCTCCTCGCCGGTGAATCCGGAACACACACCCTCACGCACGAGTGGGTCGAGCAGTACCAGCTGCCGATCACCTTCGCCGCAGAGGCGAAGGTGCGACCGGACCAGGTGCTCGAGCGGCCGGTCGCGAAGCGGCTCGACCCCGTCTCGCAGTTCGCGCTCGTCTCGGCGATGGAGGCGTGGGCCGATGCCGGCGCTCCCGAGATCGACCCCGACCGCCTCGGCGTGGACTACGCGACGGGCATCGGCGGCATGTGGACGCTCCTGGATGCCTGGGACACGCTCCGTGAGCGCGGGCCGCGCCGCGTCATGCCGCTGACGGTTCCGATGCTGATGCCGAACGCTCCTGCGGCCGCTGTGTCGATGCACCTCGGAGCGCGCGCGTTCGCACGAACCGTGGCATCCGCGTGCGCCTCCAGCACGGAGTCCATCGCCAACGCGTACGAGCACCTGCAGCTCGGCCTCGCCGACGTCGTCATCGCGGGTGGGTCCGAGTCGGCGGTGCATCCGATCACCATGGCGGCCTTCGCCTCGGCGCAGGCCATGTCGAAGCGCAACGACGACCCGGAGCACGCCTCGCGTCCGTACAGCGTCGACCGCGACGGCTTCGTCATGGGTGAGGGCGCTGCCAGCCTCGTGCTCGAGACCGAGGAGCACGCACTCGCGCGCGGCGCCCGCATCTACGCGGAGCTCGCCGGAGGCGGAGTGAGCGCAGACGCGTACCACATCACCGCGAACGACCCGGAGGGCAAGGGCGCCAGGCGTGCCCTTCTCGCGGCCCTCGAACAGGCAGGCGCGACGCCCGACGAGGTGACCCACATCAACGCGCACGCGACGAGCACGCCCGTCGGCGACATCGCCGAATACGTGGCGCTGAAGTCGGTGTTCGGAGACCGCGTCGACCACATCCCGACCTCGGCGACGAAGGCCGCGACCGGCCACCTCCTCGGTGGAACCGGAGCGCTCGAAGCCATCTTCACCGTGCTGGCCCTGCGCGACCGCATCGCGCCGCCGACCATCAACATCACGGAGCAGGATCCGGAGATTCCGCTGTCGGTCTCCGCTGAGCCTCAGCCGCTCGGCGACGGCCCGCAGCTCGCGGTGTCGAACTCGTTCGGCTTCGGCGGCCACAACGCCGTCATCGCGTTCCGGTCGGTGTGAGTTTGCACGCCGGTCCCTGCCCGGCGTGCCGCGGTCGGCTTTGCGAGACGGTTGCGTACGGCGCCGTACACGCCGCCGCCTCGTGGAGCGGGTCCCGTTCGGAACGCCGCGGCTGAGTGCGCCTCGCCGCGGCACGCTACTCGACCAGCGGAACTCTCGAGCGGGCCCGCTTCGCTTTCGCAGCGCCGGGAAAGACATCCGGCTGCCGCTATTCGCGCCGCGGGCCCGTACGCCCCCTTCTTGCGTTCCGGTCAGCCGACCTTGTGCAGCCAGATGACCGGAGCGTC
>JBQCJQ010000387.1:0-6474 GCA_051952615.1 Humibacter sp. | reverse complement strand
TCGACTTGACCTGAGCGTCACCGCCGACTCGCGAGACCGAGATTCCGACGTCGACCGCGGGGCGCTGGTTGGCGTTGAAGAGGTCGGACTGCAGGAAGATCTGGCCGTCGGTGATGGAGATCACGTTCGTCGGGATGTACGCAGAGACGTCGTTCGCCTTGGTCTCGATGATGGGGAGACCCGTCATCGAACCGGCACCCAGCTCGTCGGACAGCTTCGCGCAACGCTCCAGCAGACGGGAGTGCAGGTAGAAAACGTCGCCGGGGTACGCCTCGCGGCCCGGCGGGCGGCGCAGCAGAAGCGACACGGCGCGATACGCCTCGGCCTGCTTGGAAAGGTCGTCGAAGACGATCAGGACGTGCTTGCCCTCGTACATCCAGTGCTGGCCGATGGCAGAGCCGGTGTAGGGAGCGAGGTACTTGAAGCCGGCGGGGTCTGAGGCCGGAGCGGCGACGATGGTCGTGTACTCCATGGCGCCCGCGTCTTCGAGCGCGCCCTTGACGGACGCGATGGTCGAGCCCTTCTGGCCGATCGCGACGTAGATGCAGCGCACCTGCTTCGACGGGTCGCCGGACTCCCAGTTGGCCTTCTGGTTGATGATCGTGTCGATCGCGATGGCCGTCTTACCGGTCTGGCGGTCGCCGATGATCAGCTGACGCTGGCCGCGGCCGATCGGGATCATGGCGTCGATGGCCTTGATGCCGGTCTGGAGCGGCTCGTGCACGCTCTTGCGCTGCATGACGCCGGGAGCCTGGAGCTCGAGGGCACGACGGCCGACCGTGTCGATCTTGCCGAGGCCGTCGATCGGGTTGCCGAGCGGGTCGACGACGCGACCGAGGTAGCCATCGCCCACCGCGACGGACAGCACCTCTCCGGTGCGCGTGACCTGCTGGCCCTCTTCGATGCCGCCGAACTCGCCGAGCACGACGACACCGATCTCGCTCTCGTCGAGGTTCAGCGCCAGGCCGAGCGTTCCGTCCGCGAAGCGGAGCAGCTCGTTCGCCATGGCGCCGGGAAGGCCCTCGACGTGTGCGATGCCGTCTGCTGCGTCGACGACGCTGCCGACCTCGGTCGCCACGACCGACTCCGGCTGGTAGCCGGCGACGAAGTCTTTGAGCGCCGCGCGAATCTCATCGGGGCTGATGCTGATGTCTGCCATTTCGTCTTCCTTGGTGTGTGCGTCTTGTGCCGGGATCAGCCGGCGAGTCGAAGTCGCAGATCCGCGAGGCGGTTAGCGATGCTGCCGTCGATCACCTCGTCGCCGACCTGCACTCGCAGGCCTCCGACGAGCTCCCGGTCGACGCTGAGATTGAAACGGGGAGTGCGTCCGTACCGCGTGGCGAGCAGCGAGCGGAGTCGCTCGAGCTGCGCCGCCGACAGCGGGGATGCCGCGGTGACGTCGACGACCATCGCTCCGGCATCGTCGGCCACGATTCCTGCGACGTGCGAGATGAGCTCGCCGAGTCGACGACCGCGCTGGTTCTGAACGATGTAGCGGACGAGCACGAGGGTTGCGTCGCTGAAACGGCCCTTGAGCAACCGATCGACGAGCGCCACCCTCGGGGCCGGGTCGCCGAGCTTGCTCCCGAGCGCGAGCTCGAGCTCCGGATCGCTTTCGACGGCCTTGGCGAAGGCGAACAGCTCTGACTCGATCGTGCCGTCATCCCCCGAAGAGCGGGCGATGGCGCGGATGCCGATCTCCTCGATGCTGTCCAGCATCTGAGACGGGCTCGACCACCTCGACTCGGCCATGCCGCGCAGGAGCTCGGATGCCGTCGGCTCGAGGGCGCTGAAGATGGTTCCGACCAGTGCGGACTTCTCGGCCGACTCGACGGCGGGGTCAGCGAGGATCGAACGCAGCTGACTCGAGCCGCTGATGGCCCGCCCTGCGATCAGCAGCTGCTCGCCGGTCGTCAGGGTCACTCCGGACGCTTCGGCCAGCCTGGCCTCAGCGCGCTCGAAGGACTCTCTGGTCGCGGATCCCACTTACTTGCCCGCCTTCGACTTCTCGTCGGCGTCGAGGTCGGCGAGGAAGCGGTCGACGATTGCGGTCGAGCGCTTGTCGTCGGAGAGAACGTCGCCAACGATGGTCGATGCCAGGTCGAGCGCAAGCGTTCCGACCTCGGCACGCAGCGACGTGAGTGCCGCCGCACGCTCGGACTCGATCTGCACCTGCGCGTTGGCCGTGATGCGCGCGGCCTCTGTCGACGCCTGTTCCTTCGACTCGGCGATGATCGCCGCGCCCTCGACCCTGGCCTGTTCGCGGATGCGTCCGGCCTCGGATCGTGCTTCGGCGAGCTGGGCCGTGTACTTCTCGAGGGCGGCGTGTGCCTCGTTCTGCGCCTGGTCTGCTCGCTTGATCCCGCCGTCGATCGCGTCGCGACGCTCGTCGAGCAGCTTGTTGAGCGCGGGCAGCACCTTCCAGACGAAGAACACCAGCAGGATGACGAACGCGAGGGTTCCCCAGATGAGGTCCGGTAGCGCCGGGATGACCGGGCTCGGTGAGTCACTCGAGGCGGTGACTAATGCGGACAGCATTCAGGCTCCTTGACTGTGCGGGTTTTTTCGATGCGAGCTGTGCCTATTACGGCGCGGGGAACGGGATGAACGCCACGGCGATGGCGATGAAGCAGAGAGCCTCGGTGAGCGCGACGCCGAGGAACATCAGGCTGGTCAGGCGACCCTGAAGCTCGGGCTGACGCGCGACCGACTCGATCGTCTTACCGATGACGTAACCCACGCCGATACCGGAGCCGATGACGGCGAGTCCGAAGGCGAGCGGTGCGAGGTTTCCGACGACATTCACTTGGTGTGTTCCTTTCGAAGGGGATTGCAGAGATGGCTTTCGACCGTTGAGCGCACTGAACGGATCAGTGCTCCTCGGCCGTCGCCAGCTGGATGTAGATGGCGGACAAGATCGCGAAGACGTATGCCTGCAGGGCGGCCACGAAGATCTCGAGGACCGTGAAGGCGACGCCGAAGGCGAAGCTTCCGATGCCGAGCAGACCGAGGAGATTACCGTCGGCCAGCACGGTGAAGAAGAAGAACTGCGTCGCGGTGAAGCACAAGACGAGCAGCATGTGTCCCGCGATCATGTTCATCGTGAGTCGGAGCGTCAGCGTGACGGGGCGAACGATGAAGGTCGAGAGGAACTCGAGCGGGGTCAGCAGGAAGTAGAGGAACCAGGGAACGCCGGGGAGGAACAGCGAGTCCTTCCAGAATCGCCAGCCCTTCTCGCGCATACCCGCGTAGATGAACATCACCCAGGAGATGAGCGCGAGCACGATCGGCAGACCGATAGCGGCCGTCGAGGCGATCTGCAGACCTGGAATGGTGCCCGTCAGGTTCATGCCGAGGATGAGGAAGAACATCGTGAACAGGATCGGCTCGTACTTGCGGCCGAGTCGCTCACCGAGCGTGTCGTAGATGATGCTGTTGCGAACGAAGCCGACGACGTACTCGAACCCGGCCTGGGTGCGCGACGGACGCAGCTTCATGTTGCGCGTTCCGAGCCAGAAGACCAGGATCAGCAGCACCACGACGAGGATGCGCACCGCCATGACGCGGTTGATCTCGAACGGGGTTCCCGCGAACAGCAGAGCCGGCGGGAAGAAATCATCGATCGAAGGGCCCGTAAATCCCGAACCGTCGGCATTGACAGACAACACTGTAGAAATGAGCATGGGCGTGATCAGGGCATTCTCCGGCGTCTGTCGTTCAAATTCGGAACGGGTCGGGGTGGCCCAGCCAGCTTAGCAAAGTCCGGGACCTTGTTATGACAGCGCATGATCACGGGTGCGGGTTCTGCTCGGAGGATGTACCCTCTCCCGATTCGTCCGAGTGGTCGGCGCCTGGAAGCGTCACATCGACGTAGGGCACACGTGCGCGCAGGAACGCGAGGCAGTCGATCACGAGCGATCCGATGACGGCGATGACCACCGTGATGAAGAACACCCGGCCGTCGAGCCACGTCTGCCTGCCGAGCAGGAGCAGCAACACGATGAACAGGATGAGCTTGACGACCCAGGTCACGAAGATGATCGCGAAGAACTTCGGCGACGTCTGATCGCCCTTCGCGATTCGCCCCGCAACGAGCATGCTGCCCGCGGTCAGTCCGAGGAAGACCGCCGCGGTCGCTGCGCCGAGGAGGCCGCCGTAGAGTCCGGCGGTGCCATCGACGAAGTAGCCGATCAGACCGGCGATGACGGCCACCACGCCGGCGAAGATCCCACCGTCGCGCAAGGCGAGGGTCAACACCGGTTTGGAGCTCATGGGGGCGGGCTTGGCTGGCTCCTGGCGTGCGCCGGAGTCTGTCATGGGGTCTTTTCCTTCCTGGGTGGTGCCGACCTGCGTTGCGCGGGCCTGTGCGGCACCGAGGTCGTCGATGCCATGTCGAGCGGATCGAGGCTTGGTGAGGCATCCGCGTCGAGCATCTGCTCGCTCGCAGGCGTCGACTCGGCGACGGCCTCGATGCTCTTGCGCCTGCTGAGTGGCGCGAGCGTGAGTGCCGTGCACACGACGAGTCCCACGCAGAGGAACAGCACTGCCGGCCAGACCGGCTGGAACCAGAAGAGCAGGCATCCGATCGACACGACGGCGGTCCACGCGTAGAAGATGAGCACCGCCTGCAGGTGCGAATGCCCCATGTCGAGGAGTCGGTGGTGCAAATGCTTGCGGTCGGCACTGAACGGCGACTTTCCGGCGCGCACGCGACGGAACACGGCGAGACCGAAGTCGAGCAACGGCACGACGAGAACGGCGAACGGCAGGATGATCGGGATGAACGCCGGGAACAGCGACCTCGCCCCGCCCTCCTGGAGCGCGACGGGATCGATCTGTCCCGTGACGGCGATCGCTGACGACGCCATGAGCATCCCGACGAGCAGCGCGCCCGTGTCGCCCATGAACATGCGGGCGGGATGCCAGTTCAGGGGCAGGAATCCGGCGCACGCGCCCACCAGGATGATCGCGAGCACCGAGGCGAGGCTGAAGTAGTTGGACGGGCTGGTCTTCACCGTGATCAGGTAGCTGTAGATGAAGAACGCGCCGTTGGCGATCAGGGCGACCCCGGCGACGAGGCCGTCGAGCCCGTCGATGAAGTTGATGGCGTTCATCACGAGCACGATGGCGATCACGGTCATCGCGACGCTCATCCAGGGGGATCCGACCGTCACTCCCCCACCGAGCGGCAGCGAGTAGATCTGCACCCCGAGCCACGCGACGAGCCCGGCGGCCACGAACTGGCCGGCGAGCTTGGTCATCCAGTCGAGGTCCCAGAGGTCGTCGGCGACCCCGATGACGACGACGAGCAGCGCTGCACCGAGGATGGCGAGCACGGGCGTCGGGTCGGAGAACACGACGCCGAGCAGTCGGCCGCCGGGAAGCGTGAAGATCGACGTGATGAGGAAGGCGACGCCGAACGCCACGACGATGCCGAGGAACATCGCGACACCGCCGAGCCGCGGCGTCGGCCGCGTGTGCACGTCACGGTCGCGGATGCGCGGGTACAGCTTGAACTTCAGCGCCACCCTATAGACCACGATCGACAGCACGAACGTGACGATCGCCGTGATCAGGCCGATGACGAGCAGAAGGGTCATGTCTGCTGCTGGTCTTCCGCAGACTCCGGCTCGAGCGCGTCCCCGACGACCTCGCGGATCTGGTCGTCGCTGATGACACCGTGCCTGAGGATGCGCAGCTTGCCGGAGCCGGACGCGAGTGCCGTCGCGTCGACGATGGTCGACGACGTCTCGGTCACCCCCGACTCGGAGTAGTCGCCGCCCGCCGCGCCCCCGTCGAGGTAGGCGGTCACGGCGTCGCCGAGCATCGCCTGCGCGCCTTCAGCGGTCGTCGCCGCCGGCTCGCCGGTCTTGTTCGCGGATGACACGGCAAGGGGTCCCGTCGAGCGCAGGAGTGCGAGCGCGATGGGGTTGTTGGGCATACGCAGCGCGACGGTGCCCTCGGTCTCGCCGAGGTCCCACGAGAGGGACGGCTGGGCGGGGAGCACGATCGTGAGGCCTCCCGGCCAGAAGGCTCCTGCGAGGTCGCGGGCTTCCTGCGGCACCGTCTCTGCGAGGGCGTCGAGCGTGGCGAGCGCCGGGATCAGCACGGGGGGCGGCGACTGCCTGCCGCGGCCTTTCGCCTCGAGCAACCGTGCGACGGCACCCGCGTTGAACGCATCGGCACCGATGCCGTAGACGGTGTCCGTGGGAAGCACGATGAGGTCGCCGTTCTCGATGGCGGCGCGCGCCTGCGCGATGCCCTCGGCGAGGCCGTCGTCGTCTGAGCAGTCGTAGAAGGAGGAGGTCATGACCGCTCGATTCTATGGGTGATTGAGGGGAGAGGGATGTGAGCTCGCTCACATCCCCGACCCGATTGAGCCCATGAGCGGCGAAGCCGCGATAGAGGCGATTGAAGGGCGGCCCCACATAACTGTTTAAGCCGCACACTGTTTATTCTATACATTTACGATTA
>JBQCJQ010000386.1:0-4030 GCA_051952615.1 Humibacter sp. | reverse complement strand
CCGCCCCCCCCCCCCCGCGCCGCCGCGGGCCCCGGGGGGGGGGGCGCCCCCCCGGCGGGGGGGGGTTTTTTGGGGGGCGCGGCCCCCGCCCCGCCCCACCGCGGTTGGCAGGCTGGGTGGTTGCGTTCGGCGACGTACACGCCGCCGCCTCGTTGAGCGGGTCGCGAGCACGCCACTGCGCCCGTCTCCACATGACGCGTCCCGCCCCCGCCGGACCTTGCGGTTGCTGACGATCGATAGGATCGACGGATGCCAGACCGACCCATCCGCCTGTACGGAGACCCCGTTCTCAGCACCGTCTCCGACCCGATCGACCACATCGACGACGGCGTGCGCTCGCTCGTCGCCGACCTGATCGACAGCGTCAAGGTGGAAGGACGGGCGGGCGTCGCGGCGTGCCAGATCGGCGTCGGACTCCGTGCCTTCAGCTACAACGTCGACGGTGTCGTCGGATACCTGCTCAATCCGGAGATCGTCGAACTCGGCGGAGAGGCCGTGGAGATCGACGAAGGATGCCTCTCTGTGCCCGGCCTCTGGTTCCCGACGCCGCGGCATCCGTATGCGAAGGCGCGCGGCATCGACCTCGACGGCAACGAGGTCATCGTGGAGGGCACGGGAACCCTCGCGCAGGCGCTGCAGCACGAGACCGACCACCTCGACGGCATCGTCTACCTGAAGCGCCTACTGCCCGAACGCCGCCGCGAGGCCATGCGCCAGGTACGAGAAAGCGCGTGGTTTTAGCCGCTTCTAACGCAGCGAGAAGCCCTCGGTAGCCGGGGCGTTCGCATAGAGGCTCTCCACCTCGGGAGCGAAGTCCTTCAGGATGACGTTGCGCTTGATGCTCAGCTTCGGCGTGAGGTGACCGCTCTCCTCCGTGAACTCGGTGGGAAGCACGATGAACTTGCGGATCGACTCCGCTCGTGACACCTGCGCGTTCGCGGTGTCGACGGCCTTCTGAAGCTCGGCGAGCACCGCGGGATGCTTCGCGGCGACCGTCAACGGCATCGACGCGTCCAGCCCGTTGTTGGCGAGCCAGGTCGGGAGCATCTCGGTGTCGAGGGTGATCAGGCAGCCGATGAAGGGCTTCTGGTCGCCGACCACGACCACCTGGCCGACCAGCGGGTTCGCGCGGATCGGGTCCTCGAGCACCGCGGGAGCCACGTTCTTGCCGCCCGCCGTGACGATGATCTCCTTCTTGCGGCCGGTGATGGTGAGGAATCCCTCGTCATCCAGGCTTCCGAGGTCACCGGTCTTGAACCACTCGCCGTCGAACGCCTCCGCGGTCTGCTGCGGGTTGTTCCAGTACTCCTTGAAGACGTCGACACCTTTGACGAGAATCTCGCCGTCATCCTCGATGCGGATCGCGACGCCGGGGAGCGGAACACCGACAGTCCCGATCGTGGAGTGCTGCGGCAGGTTGACCGTCGCGGGCGCGGTGGTCTCGGTGAGGCCGTACCCCTCGAGCACCTTGATGCCCATGCTGTGGAAGAAATGGCCCAGCCGAGCGCCGAGCGGAGCCGAGCCCGAGACCGCGAATCGCACGTTGCCGCCCATGGCGGCGCGCAACTTGGAGAAGACCAGCCGGTTGTAGAGCGCGTACTGCAGCTTGAGTCCGACGGGGATCTTGCCGCCGTCCTCCTGCGCCTTCGAGTAGTCGATGGCGACGGCAGCGGCCTTGCGGAAGATGTTCCCTCGCCCGGAGCTCTCCGCATTCTGCTCTGCCGAGTTGTAGACCTTCTCGAACACGCGCGGCACGGCGAGCAGGAAGCTCGGCTTGAACGTGCCCAGCGACGGCAGCAGGTGACGGGTGTCCGGCTGGTGACCGACGCGAACGCCCCCGTGCACGCTCAGCACGGAGATGAACCGGGCGAAGACGTGGGCGAGCGGGATGAACAGCAGAGTGGATGCCCCGAGCGGGTCCTCGACGAGCTCCTGCAGCGCCACGGCGGAGTTGCGCGACAGCTCCACGAAGTTCGCGTGCGTGATCACACACCCCTTCGGCCGCCCCATCGAGCCGGACGTGTAGATGATCGTCGCGAGGTCCGCCGCATCGGCGAGTCCTCGACGTCGCACGATCTCCTCGTCGGGAACCTCGGTTCCGGCGGCGATGACCTTGTCGAGGTCGCCGAGCTCGATCTGCCACACGTTGCGGATCGCGGGAAGATCCGCGGCGATCTCGTCGAACCGGGCGAAGTGGTCAGCGGTCTCGAGGAACACGGCGCTGGCGCCGGAGTCGCTCAGGTTCCACAGCACCTGCAACGGCGAACTGGTGTCGTACACAGGCACGAGCACGGCTCCCGCGTACCAGGTCGCGAAGTCGATCAACGACCACTCGTACCGCGTGCGGCACATGATGCCCAGCTTGTCACCGGGCTCGACCCCTGCCGCGACGAGGCCTTTCGCGAGCGCGATGACCTCGGACTCGAATTCTGCGGCCGTGACGTCGACCCAGCCATTCTCAACCGGCTTGGCGAAGATCACCCGGTCGGGAGTCGCGGCCGCCCGCGCAACGAGCAGATCTGCAGCGTTGGCGCTCGGGTCGGCGGGAACCGCAGCAGGCGTCTCGGCGTGATTCACTGGTCGCTCCTTCGGTACCGACACAACCAGTACACTCTATGCTGCATCGGCCGCCTGCCCTGACGGTCCCTCTGCAGCCCGACGAAAGGCGAGTCATCCGTGCACGCGATCGGAATCGACATCGGTGGCACGAAGATCGCGGGAGCGCTCGTCGACGACCTGGGCGCCATCGTGCGCGAGCACCGCATCGAGACGCCGAGCGAGGCCGACCGCATCGAGGACGCCGTCGTCGAGATGATCGGCCAGCTGAGCGTTGACGCCGATCCCGTCGGCGCCGGGGTCGCGGCTCCCGGGTTCATCGATGCCGCGCAGTCCACGGTGTACTACACGCCGAACATCGCCTGGCGCGAGGAGCCGCTTCGAGAGAAGCTCGAGAAGCGCGTCGACATCCCGATCGTCGTCGAGAACGACGCGAATGCCGCGGGCTGGGCCGAGTTCCGGTTCGGTGCCGGCCGGCTGGTCAGCGACATGGTCATCCTCACCATCGGCACCGGCGTCGGCGGAGCGATCGTGAGCGAGGACCGACTCTTCCGCGGCGGCTTCGGCGCGGGAGCCGAGGTCGGCCACATGCGTGTCGTGCCCGGCGGTCTGCTGTGCGGGTGCGGTGCCCGCGGCTGCATCGAGCAATACGGCTCGGGACGAGCCCTGCAGCGCTACGCCAACGAGCTCGCCGATCAGGGCGGAATCGGCCTGGCGCTGTCCGAGGTGCGCGAACGCAAGGGCACGCTCAGCGGCGGCGACATCGGCGACCTCATCCAGCAGGGCGACCCTGGGGCTCTCGCCGCGCTCCGGCAGCTCGGCGACTGGCTCGGACAGGCGAGTGCCAGCCTCGGTGCCGTGCTCGACCCGCAGATGTTCGTGTTCGGCGGGGGAGTCGCGCAGGCCGGCGACCTGCTGCTCGAGCCGATCCGTCACGCGTATCTCGAGAGTCTCCCCGCCCGCGGCTACCACCCCGAGCCGGAGTTCCGCATCGCCGAGCTCGTGAACAACGCGGGGATGGTCGGTGCAGCTGACCTCGCCCGCCTGCACGCGAGCACCCGTTATCGCGCTGGCCAGCTCAGTGACTCAATCGCTGATGGCGAGTGAGCAAGCTCCCTCCCCATCGCCTCAATCGCCACTAAGCTCTCCACGTGCACGCTAACGAAGGGGCGCGTCGACGGTGTTCTACTGGCTGCTGAAGTTCGTGATCGCGGGTCCCGCGCTTCGCGCCATCTTCCGCCCGTGGGTCGTCGCTCTCGAGAACGTTCCGAAGGACGGCGCCGTCATCCTGGCGAGCAACCACCTGTCGTTCATCGACTCGATCTTCCTTCCGCTCGTCGTCGGCAGGCACGTCTCGTTCCTCGCCAAGAGCGATTACTTCACGCGTCGAGGCCTGATGGGATGGCTCACGAAGACGTTCATGAAGGCGACGGGCCAGCTGCCGATCGATCGCGGTGGCGGCCCCGCGTCCGAG
>JBQCJQ010000385.1:0-2835 GCA_051952615.1 Humibacter sp. | reverse complement strand
GGCGTGGAGGGCGGTGCCGGCTGGGATGTCACGGGAGGAGGTCCGAGTACCGTTCCGGTCGTCTGTGCCGTCGAGCCGAGCACGGAGTCGACGGCTCCGGCAACTGGGCCGGTCACCGCCGAGACGGGTCCGACGGTCGAGCCGAGCGCGCCGCCGACGACCGGAACGGAGCCGACGAGCTGGTCGACTGCTCCGGCAACTGGGGCAACGGTCTTGGTGACCGAGACCGACTGCACGACCGAGGTGACGGTGCTCGCGACGGGCTGAGTGACCTGCTGAACCGGCGCGGGCAGAGCCTGCGCGACCGGGGCGACGGCGGACGAGACCGCTTGGGTCACGGTGCTGACCGTGCTCTCCACCGGGGCCGTGACCGCGCCGACGAGGGATCCGACCGAGCCGAGAACGGAGTTGTGGGCAGGCGTCGTCGGAGAAGTCGGAGCAGGGTTCGACGCGGTCGGAGCAGAGCTCGACGGCGACGTCGCGGAGGGCTGGTCGGCCGACGCGGAAAGGGCACCGAACGCGAGTCCGAGCAGCACGAGGCCACCGGCTACACCGAGCCCGCACAACAGCAGGCGCAGCACAGCCGATGGCGTGCGTGCTTCGAGCCGGTCCATGTCCCCCCTAGTACGTGAACCTGCCCTGACTCTAAACCCGATCGAATCAGTTGGGAAGATCGTGTCGCGACACGCCGGTCGCTGGATGTCGCAGGAGGGGTTTTCGAGGGCGCGAACCGGCCGACTTCCGCGGGATGTCGGGGGTTGCGCGTAGCCTCGAGTCGAGAGGGCGGATTTTTCTCGAACCACAACATCTAGTGGAATGACAATCGTGTGATTCACGTTATATAGTGGGTGAACACCGCGCGGAACACCTCAGCCGTAAGCACGAGGGGGTTGGTTGCGGCGGGTGGATGGAGCACTGATCCGATCCATCCGAAGGTTCCGATCAGGGATTTATTTGGGGAGGTCATCATGGACGAGAACGAGAACGTCGGCGGCTACGCAGTACCTGTCGACCCGATGGACCTTCTGCAGTGCGACAGCTGCCAGTAGGCAGTCTGCACTGACAGACAGACGAGGAAGAGCCCTCCGGCGGATGCCGGGGGGCTCTTCTCGTTCGGGGGCCGTCGTGTGGTCATCCCTAGAATGAAGTGCGTGGCAGTGAACCCCGCGATCCAGGGCCGGACGTACCCGCCGGTCGACGCTTACCTCGTAGGGCGAGAGAAGGTGCGGGAGTTCGCGCGCGCCGTGTTCGCGACGAACCCGATCCACTTCGAGGTGGATGCCGCGCGTGCAGCGGGCCACGCCGACGTGGTCGCGCCCCCGACGTTCCCCGTTGTCGTGCAGGAGGGCACGCTCGCACAGCTGCTCGGCGATCCGGACGCCGGCATCGACTTCGGTCGTGTCGTGCACGGCGACCAGCGTTTCGAGTACTCCCGACCGGTTGTGGCGGGCGACGAGCTGATCGCGCACCTCACCGTGACGTCGGTGAAGTCGCTCGGCGGCAACTCCATGGTCACCGCGACGACGGTGATCGACGATGCGGCGGGCGAGCACGTCGTCACCGCGACGTCCACGCTCGTGGTGAGGGGAGAGGACTGATGACCACGATTCCGACCATCGACTCCCTGACCGTCGGCGACGAGGTCGCGAGCGCTCAGCACCTCATCACTCGTGACTCGCTCGTGCGCTATGCGGGGGCATCCGGCGACTTCAACGCCATCCACTACCGCGACGACGTCGCTGAGTTCGTCGGCCTCCCCGGGGTGCTCGCGCACGGGATGCTCACCATGGGCATCGCCTCGCAGGCCGTCGTCGACTGGGTCGGCGACCCGGCGCGTGTCGTGGACTACCAGGTGCGCTTCACCCGCCCCGTCGTGGTCGATCGCAACGACGGCGCCACCCTCGACGTCACGGCCAAGGTCGCGTCGATCGACGCGGAGGCGGGTCGCGTGCGCATCGACATCACGGCGAGCGCCGCAGGGCAGACGGTGCTCGGCAAGGCGCAGGCGTGGGTGTCCTTGGTGTGACTGACGTGGGAGCAACGGACGTCACGCCGACGTTCGCGCAACTGACCACCATGCGGGTCGGCGGACCGGCGCAGCATCTCGTGACGGCGCAGACCGAGGACGACCTCATCGCCATCGCGCGGGACGCCTACGCGACCGGCGACGATGTGCTGCTGCTCGGCGGAGGGTCGAACACGATCGTGTGCGACGACGGGTTCGAGGGAACGGTCATCCGGATCGCGACGCGTGGCGTTGAGCGCATCGAGTCGGACGGTCCTGGGCGGCAGGACGCCGTGCGGCTTCGCGTTCAGGCCGGCGAGTCGTGGGACGGGCTGGTGGCGCTGGCCGTTCGCAACAGATGGGCCGGGATCGAGGCGTTGTCGGGCATCCCCGGCAGCGTCGGCGCGGCGCCCGTGCAGAACATCGGCGCGTATGGCCAGGAGCTCTCGTCGGTGCTCGTCGCAGTCGACTTTCTCGACGCCGCCACCGGAGACGTGCGCCGGATGACCGCGTCGGACCTCGAGCTCGGCTACCGCACCTCCGTGCTGAAGCGCGGGCTGCAGGGAGTCGTGATCGCGGTCGAGATCGAGCTCGAGCAGCGTCCGGATGTGGGGGCCGCCCTCAGCGAGCCCGTCGCGTACGCCCAGCTGGCCAACGCCCTCGCGGTCGACGTCGGCACACAGGTGTCCCTCGGCGAGGTGCGGCGCACGGTGCTGTCGCTACGGGAATCGAAGGGCATGGTGCTCGACCCTGACGACCCCGACTCGGTCAGCGCCGGTTCGTTCTTCACGAACCCGATCGTGTCGACGCACTTCGCGCACACGCTCCCG
>JBQCJQ010000384.1:0-8571 GCA_051952615.1 Humibacter sp. | reverse complement strand
ATGTGCCGCATCGGATGGTCACCAGGCGAGATGTTCGTCGCCCACAGGTCGTACACCACCTGGTCTGCGGCCGACAGCACGGGCAACAGCGGGGGCTGCACGACCACAGCCGTCGACGGCAGGTAGTCTCTCCGCTCCCGTGACGCCGGCCCGGCGGCCCACAATGACTGCCTGCGGGTCATGCCGAGCGACTCGAACGCGCCGGCCGCCGACAGCGCCTCCAGTTGCGAGGCGGTGAGGCCTACCCGTCGGGCGAGGTCCTGCATACTCGTGTACGGGCCGTATGCCTCGCGCTCCTCGACGATGCGCGTGGCGTGCTTCTCACCGATGGAGTTGACTCCGGCCAGCCCGAGTCGCACCGCGAGGGCACCGTCTCTGCGGTGCTCGAGCGTGGCATCCGGTGCATGCCGATCGAAGCCTTTCGGCACGGGTGGCTGGTTCCTGTCGAGGCAGGGGTCCATGCCGGTCGGCGCCACCGATGAGTGGTCATCGATCGGTTCGAGGTCGGGATGCACACCGGAGCGCAGGATGTCCGCGTGCCGAACGACGACCCCGTGCCGCACCGCATCCTGGGTGAGCGACTGCGGCGAGTAGAAGCCCATCGGCTGCGCCTTGATCAGGGAGGCGAGGAAAGCGGCTGGGTAGTGCAGTTTGAGCCACGAGCTGGCGTAGACGAGCAGGGCGAAGCTGAGCGCGTGGCTCTCGGCGAAGCCGAACCCGGCGAACGCTTCGATCTTCGCCCAGATCGCTTCGGCGTCGTCGCCGTGGAGCCCGCGCTTGGCCATGCCGGCGAACACCTTCTCGTGCAGCGTCTCGATCTTCTCGATGCCTCGCTTGGAGCCCATCGCGCGCCGGAGCAGGTCGGCATCCTCCGGCGTGCAGTCGCCGACCGCCATCGCCATCTGCATCACCTGCTCCTGGAAGAGCGGGATGCCCAGAGTGCGCTCCAGCACCCTCTCCAGGTCTGGATGCGCATAGGTCACGTCCTCCTTGCCCGAGCGCCTGCGGATGTACGGATGCACCGCACCGCCCTGGATCGGCCCCGGCCGGATCAGCGCCACCTCGATCACGAGGTCGTAGAACCTGCGCGGCAGGAGCCGGGGGAGCGTGCCGAGCTGCGCCCGGCTCTCCACCTGGAACACGCCGATGGCATCCGCCCTGCACAGCATGTCGTAGACGGCCGCCTCTTCCTTGGGCAGCGACTCCAGCGTCCACTCCTCGCCGAGGTGCTCGCGCACCATGTCGAACATGTACTGCAGCGCAGCGAGCATGCCGAGACCGAGCAGGTCGAACTTGACCAGGCCCATCCACTCGCAGTCACCCTTGTCCCACTGCAGAACCGTGCGGTCCTCCATGCGGGCGTGCTCGATGGGGCACACCTCGCCGATGGGTCGCTCGGTGAGCACCATGCCGCCGGAGTGGATGCCCAGGTGCCGCGGCGCGTTCCTCAGCTGGTCGGCGAGGTCGACGACGGCCTCCGGAATGTCGTGGTCGCCGCCTTCGGCACGAGCGTCATGTCTCTCGACCTGCTTCGACCAGGCATCCTGCTGCCCTGGAGAGTGCCCGAGCGCCTTGGCCATGTCGCGCACCGAGTTCTTGGGCCGGTAGCTGATGACGTTCGCCACCTGAGCGGCGTTGCGCCTCCCGTATTTCTCGAACACGTACTGGATGACCTCCTCGCGCCGCCTGGAGTCGAAGTCGACGTCGATGTCGGGCTCCTCCGGCCGCAGGCTGGAGAGGAAGCGCTCGAACGGCAGGTTGTACTCGATGGAGTCGATCGCTGTGATGCCGAGCGCGAAGCAGACCGCCGAGTTCGCCGCCGAGCCACGCCCCTGGCACAGGATGCCCCTGCCCCTCGCGAACTGCACGATGTCGTGCACGATGAGGAAGTAGCCGGGGAAGTCCTTGTCCTCGATCACCTTCAGCTCCTTCTCCATGCGCGCGGTTACCTCCTCTGCGCTCGCATACGGATAGCCGACCGGATATTTCACGGCGACGCCCTGGGCGACGAGATCGCGCAGATGACTCATCGGCGTCTGCCCCTCGGGGACCTTCTGCTTCGGGAGCTTCGGTCTCGCCGTCTTCAGCGAGAACGCGTGGGAGTCGGCGATCTCGACGGTGCGCTCGATCACACCGGGATAGCGAGCGAAGCGCCTGGCCATCTCCACCCCGCCGCGCAGGCGGCCCGTTGCCGCTGCCGGCAGCCAGCCGTCCAGCTCGTCGAGACTGCGCCTCGCTCGCACCGCTGCCATCGCCGTGGCGAGCGGCCGTTCGTCGACGGTCGCGTAGTGGACGAGCCCTGTTGCGACGGATGCCAGTCCCTTTTCCCCTGCCAACGTGAAGAGCGCGTCGTTGTACACGGTGTCGAGCGGGCTGCCCGTGTCGAACAGCTCGACGACGACGTGCTCGGCACCGAACAGCTCGACGAGCTCGTCAAGGGCGCGGGATGCCTCTGCGATGTCGGGCCCGGCGCCGTCCGTCGTGCCGCGAGCGAGGGCCTGGCGCACCGCGCCCTTCCGACATCCGGTGAGCACTGTCCAGTGGCCACCAGCCTGTTCGGCGAGTCCGTGCAGGTCGTAGACCGGATGCCCCTTCTCCGCATCCGGATGCAGCTGAGCATCGGTGATGGCCCCTGCCAGCAGGTGGTAGCCCTCCTCGCCGCGTGCGAGCACGAGCAGATGGGTGCCCTCCGGATCGGCCTCGCCGTTCTGCGGCTTGCCCAGCCCGAGCGATAGCTCGGCCCCGAACACGGTCTTCACACTCGTGTGCGTCTCCGCCGCCTCTGCCAGCCGCACGATGCCGTACAGACCGTCGTGGTCGGTGAGCGCGATGCCGCTCAGCCGCAGGCGTGCCGCCTGTTCCACCAGCCGTTCGGGAGCGCTCGCCCCGTCGAGGAAGCTGTAGTTGGAGTGCACGTGCAGCTCGGCGTACGGCACATAGGGCCCCTCCACCGGCACGACAGGCCCACCGCGATAGGCGCGACGCCTCACCCCGCGGGTCGGGGACTCCATCGTGGCGGGATCCCGCGAGGGCGGCTTGCGGCCCGAGAGGGTGCGCTCCAGCTCCGACCACGGCATCGGCGGGTTGTTCCAGCCCATCTCATGCCTCCTCTCCGCACCAGCGGGCAGCCTCAGTCATAACGCGCCTCCACCGCCCACTCGCCGCGTTCCAGGAGCACGAGCCATGCGGCGCCCGTCTCGTCCACGAGCTGCAGGCGGTTGACGCTGCGTGCGGCATCCTGATCCCACCAGTGCTCTTCGACGGGCCACGGGCCCGCCCATGCCGTCACCTGAACGGGCTTGCCGCCCGGCGTGGGGGAGAAGCCGGCCGGATCGACGGTGAGCAGACCGTCGTCATCCACAGCGACAGGATCGCCGGATGCCGCCAGCACGGAACACGGCACGGGCGGCGAGTACACCGTCGCAGGCAGCGGGGGCGGGAGAGCGCCCGGCCAGGGCTTCACGGCGTCGCTGGTGACGGCATCCGGTACCCGGTCGCCCCACGGCACGAAGACCGCACGATCGGCGAGCATGCGTCCGCCGCCCATGGCCGGTGTGCCGACGGCGTCGTGACCGAGCATGCTCTGCACGCGAGAGAGGGCGTGATGCACGCGCTCGTCCGGCCCTCCGCCGAACAGCCCGTCTTCGTGATGCGCTGCCGCGTCGACGGCCTGAGGTGCCACCGTCACGCGAACGATGGGGGAGTCGAGGCCGCTGTCGACGCCGGAGCCCTGCAGCTGCCACCTCACCCGGTCGACGACATCGATCGCGGTGAACCATCTCGGGTGCAGCCACGTGCGTTCGCTCTCCGCTCCCGACTCCGCCTTCACCGAGACGGTGATGGCGGTGGCCACGAGCTTCGCGGCGGTCAGACCCGCCACGAAGTCGTCTGCCGTGCGGCGGAACGCGAACGTGAGCTCGTCGACGCGCTCCAGACCCGGCTCGAACTCCGCCGAACGCTCCAGCACCGCCTGCGGTTCCCTCGCCAGAACGGTGGTGCGGTCCGAGCCGCTCGCCAGCGCGTAGGTGCGCACACCGAGCTCACCGAACCTGTCTTCCAGCTCGAGAGGGGCGAGCGCTGCAACCGCGCCCAGGGTGTCGAGGCTGAGCCGGTGAAGCAGCGTCGCGAACGCCGGATCTCCGAGCACGTCGACAGGCAGCGGTGCGAGGAACTCCGCCGACCGCCCCGGCTCGACGATCAGCGTTCTGCCCGTGCGCGATGCGACCCTGGCCGCCTGCTCTGCTGCGAACGGTCCGTCCGCGATGCCGATGCAGGCGTCGGGGGAGCCGTGGCGAGCCGCGACACGCAGCAGCTCGGCAGCTGCGGCATCCTCCCCGCCGTAGAACCGGGCCGGCCCCCTCGCCCGCAACGCGCACAGCCCAGGTCGGATCGGCTGAACGCCGGGAACGGCCTGCTCGATCGCGGTCATCAGCGGGTCGAAGTGCCGCTGATCGGCGTCGGCATCGTAGGGAAGCACCGTCAGCCCGGCGCAGCGTGCCTGCGCCTCGCGCACCCGCAACCCCCGCGTCACGCCCTCGCGTCGTGCGGCAGCGGACGATGCAAAGACCATCCCCTTCTCGATGAGCACGATCGGATGCCCGTCCTCTGCCAGTCCCGCCGCCACCGCCGTGCGCACCGGCCAGTCGGGACACCACAGAACGATGCTGCGCGTTGCACGAGCCGTCGCATTCTCTGCCGCGCTTGCCGACGCCACTCACCTCACCGCCCTCAGCCGGATGGGTGACACGGTTGCGTCCGGCTCGTCCTGTGCCGCCGTCCACTGACCGTCCGGCTGCAGCGCGAGGCCGGCGCTCCGTTCCCGTCCCCACGATCTGCTCTCCACCGTCACCGTGAGCTTGCGCGTGCCGAGATAGCCGTACCCGGCGCCGACGCCCGTCCAGCCGCCGGATGCCAGCCGCACCCTGGCATCCACCCGAGGCCACTCGCCGCAGACGACGAGCACCGTGCCCCGCTGCCGCAACCGGGCTGCCAGCCTGGCCGCCTCCGTCTCGCCGACACGCGATGTCGGTGCGGTGACCACCACCCCGACGGCATCGGCCAGCGCCGCCGTCACACTGAACCACCTGTCACCAGGACGCGGAACGAGCACGAGCCTGCCGAGATCGACCCCCAGCCTCGACGCGGCCTCGACACCGAATCCCGGCATACCGACAACCGCGCACCATGCCCCTGCAGAGCTCGGCCCGGCGAGCAGCGCCATGATCAGCGACGTCGACCCCTGAACGGAATAGACGCCACCCGGCTGAAGCCCGCCGCCCGGAAGCAGGCCGGCCAGCGTCGGATCGGTGCGCAGCACGGCGTCGTCGACCCTGGTGCGCTCCAGCTCTCCCACGCGGGAGCGCAGGCTGAGCAGCCGCTCGAGGTCGGCCTTGGCCTGCTCGAGGGGGTGCTCAGCGAGAAGTGTCACCACCTCAGTTTCGAACACTTCTTCGAGAGTGTCAAACCATTGCGGCGTGTCGTTACCGGCTAATTCTTCGACTCTACGCTATGTCGGCGGCAGGGGGTATCGTCCGCCGATCGTCTTGCCTCAAGAAGGAAAGCAGCCACCGAGAACGCTAGAAACGACCACCGACAATCGATCACAGCCCGACGCTGCGCGATGTCGGTGGGCGGGGGCAGACTGGTCGCATGTGCGGAAGATTCGCCATGGACGACACGGTCGACGCGCTGATCGAGGAGTTCGTGCTGGCAACGGGCAAGGGCCCGCAGGAGTGGACGCCGTCATGGAACATCGCACCCACCGACGACATCCCCGTGCTGTTCGCATCCAAGCGTGAGAGCGGCGTCGAGAACCGCTTCGAGATCGGCCACTGGTCGCTCGTGCCGTCGTTCTCCAAGACTCTCAAGACCACGTATCCCACGTTCAATGCCCGCACGGAGGGCATCACCGAGAAGGCCTCATGGCGCAAGCCGATCCGATCGCAGCGCGCCATCATCCCCGCGCTCGGCTACTACGAGTGGCAGGGCGAGAAGGGGCACAAGACGCCGTACTTCATCCGCGATCCGCACGACGACGTGCTCGGCCTGGCCGGCATGTACAGCTGGTGGCGCGATCCGACGAAGGCCGACGACGACCCTGACAAGTGGCGGCTCACCGCGACGATCCTCACCTCCGATGCGGTGAAGACCCTGGCTGACATCCATGACCGCAACCCGGTCATCCTGCCGCGCGAACTCTGGCAGCACTGGATCGACCCCACCGTGGTCGGCGACCAGGCGCTGGTCGACGAGGCGGTGCGAGCCGGTGTGGCTCAGGCATCCGCTCTGGAGTACTACGAAGTGGGTCCCGTTCGCGACAACGGCCCGGAACTCATCGAGCCGGTCGGGCCGCGGTCTGCGCTTCCGTCGTCTTGAGGCGACTCAGCGCAGCGGGATCGGCACGTCCGATCCGCCCTCGCGGGTGAGACGTGCTCCCACCTGCACGATCTGGGGCTGGGGCGCGAACCCTCCGGCGAACAGCACCTGGCCCTTGGCGAACTGCGGCGACTGATCCACCAGTTCGGACGGCGCGTAGCCGAACACCTGCGCGAGCTCGTTCAGGTCTCGCGTCGAGCTCATCTTCATCAGGGCGAGGTTGTCGCACTGGGAGATCACGTTCGGGTGCAGCTTCGACGGCCGCTGCGTCGACAGCAGCAGCCAGATGCCGTACTTGCGTCCCTCGGCGGCGATCTGCACGATCCGGTTGGTGAGCAGTCGCTCGAGCGGTGTGGCCGCGTCGGGGGAGCACAGGTTGTGCGCCTCGTCGATCACGATGAGACGGCCGACCCGCTCCTCCCGTCGCTCCCACAGGCGATCGAGAACCGCGAGCGCCGCCGTCTGCATCTGCGCGGGTGAGCTGAAACCGCCGAGGTCGACGACAGTGGCATCCGCCTGCTCCGCAATGACGCTGTTCACGTCGCTGCCGCCCCACGCCCAGAGGTCCCAATCGACGATCCCGAGGTTCTCGAGGCGGGTCGCGATGTGGCCGAACATCGGGTCGTCACTGGCACGAAGCCACTCGACGAGCGGCTTCTGCACGCCATTCAGATCGGCGAAGAACTTCGCCCCGAAACGGAGCATGGCGTTGAACTCCTCGGCATCGCGCACCGGATCCATCTGAAGCACGGCTGCCTGCGTGCGGATGTCGAGATCGATGAACCGCAACTTGAGCTGGTCGCCGCGAGCGGGCACCGAGTGCAGCACCCGGACGTCCCGATCCCGAAGTTGCGACGCGAGTTCGGCCGGCGCGTCGTCGCGCACGTGGCCGAGGTGCACGAAATCCGAGTTGGGATCGAACACGACGATCGGAAGCCTGGTGTTCAACAGCACCTGCTCCAGCAGCACCCCGAGAGCGTAGGTCTTGCCCGATCCGCTCTGGCCGCACCAGAAGGTGTGCCGATTCAGGTGGGGAGCCTCCAGAATGGCGGGCTCGGTGGAGGAGAACTGTGTTCCGATCGACAGGGCTGACGACATGGTCACCATGCTACGGATGACCGTGCAGAACGAATCACCCGGCACAGGTGACCCGGGCTGCGGTCCGCGCCGAGCCGACCTGGCACGCCGGCCCCGCGAAACGAGAACGGCCCCTGACCTCGGGAAATCATCCCGGGCCAAGGGCCGTTCTCACTGTGTGCGCGAGGGGGGACTTGAACCCCCACGCCCGATAAAGGGCACTAGCACCTCAAGCTAGCGCGTCTGCCTATTCCGCCACCCGCGCGCAGTTCGGAAGTTGATGATTCAACCGCCGACGTAAGAGGTTAGCACGAATCAGGAGGCCCATTTCGCCATGGTCCGGCGTGCGGTGGAGAGGCGTGGCCGGTCATCCGATTGGTCGCCTGCAGGGCGCGCCGGTAGCGTTGGCACCATGACCACCCCCGACGAGACCACCATCGGCAACCGATCCGACGAGGGCCTCGAGGAGACGGCGAAGATCGCACGTGACCTGATCCGTTTCGACACCACCAACTGGGGAGAGGGCAAGGCCAAGGGCGAGACGGATGCCGCAGCCTACGTCAGCGAGCGTCTCACCGATCTGGGCTTGTCGCCGCGCACCTACGAGTCCGACCCCGGCCGCACGTCGGTCGTCGCAAGGGTCAAGGGTCGCGACGGCTCCAAGCCGGCGCTGGTGGTGCACGGACACCTCGACGTGGTGCCGGCGGATCCCGCGGACTGGACGTTCGATCCCTTCGCGGGCGAGATCCACGACGGCATGCTGTGGGGCCGCGGGGCCGTCGACATGAAGAACATGGACGCCATGATGCTCACCGCACTCGGCGACATCCTGCGCGCGGGGGAGGCGCCGGAGCGCGACCTGGTGATCGCGTTCTTCGCCGACGAGGAAGACGGCGGACTGCTCGGCTCTCACTTCATCGTCGACAAGCATCCGGAGGTCTTCGAGGGCGCGACCGAGGCGATCAGCGAGGTCGGCGGCTACTCGGTCGACATCGCAGGCAAACGGGCATACCTGCTGCAGACGGGGGAGAAGTCCCTGGTCTGGATCCGACTGGTCGCCCGCGGCAGGGCGGCGCACGGCTCCCGCCTGGTGCGCGACAACGCGGTCACCAAGCTCGC
>JBQCJQ010000383.1:0-2447 GCA_051952615.1 Humibacter sp. | reverse complement strand
CGCGAAGGACGCCGCGATCGGAGAGGTGGACTGGGCGCAGCCGCCGGACGGAACCGTCGTCGGACGCTTCGCGGCCCCGAGCGGATCGCTCGCCACCTGGATGATGGGCGACCCGGCCAACCCCCGCGTCGTGCTCGTGCCCGGCGTCACCGGTTCGAAAGAAGACTTCGCGTTGCTCGGTCCGATCCTCGTCGAGAACGGCTACAGCGTGCTCAGCTACGACCTGGCGGGGCAGTACGAGTCGGCCGATGCCGGTCCTGGTCCGAGCGGACACTACGACTACGATCTCTTCGTCGACGACCTGATCGCGGTGCTCGAGAGCGGACCACCAGCCCACGTGCTCGGCTACTCCTTCGCGGGGTCTGTCGCACAGCTGGTCGCCGTGCGACGCCCGGACCTGGTGCGAAGCCTCACGCTGCTCACGGCGCCCCCGCTCGCAGGCCAGACGTTCCGCGGCGTGCGCATGATCGGCTGGATCAGTCATCTGACGACATCCCATCAGGGTGCCGGGCTGATGATCTGGGGCGTCGTCACGAACAAGAACAAGGTGGGGCCGACCCGGCTCGACTTCGTGCGCTCGCGCTTCGAGCTGACGAGCCGCAAGGCGGTGGATGACATCATCGGGCTCATGCGGCACACGCCGGACGTGGCTGCGGAGCTCAAGGCGACGGGCATCCCCTCGCTCGTCGCGACGGGAGAGCACGACCTGTGGCCGGTCGAACTGCACGCCCGGTTCGCCGAGCGGATCGGGGCGCGGCTCGCGGTGTACCGCACAGGGCACAGCCCGTGCGAGACGGCGCCGTTCCAGCTCGCTGTCGACATGCTCGCCCTCTTCGCCCGCGCCGAGGGCTGAAGGCTCTTCCCGATCGAGTCGGTTTCGAGACGCGCCGCCACGCGGTGCTCCTCAACCAACGGGGACCGCGTCAGACGGTGCTCGGGGCGTCGCCCTCGTCGGCCGGATGCGATGCGAGGTACTCCTCGCGCGCCGCCCGGATGCGCCACGGAGACGACTCCGGCCAGTTCATGTGGAACGTGAGATACGCCCAGCCGAGGCGGCGCCCGAATCCGCGCCACGACGAGAACGGACGCGCCGAGATGCCGACCCGCAGCGTCTCGTCCACGCGCACGACCACGTCGGGCGGCATGTGCAGGCTGAGGTCGAGGTCGTCGTGCACCCTGCGGATCGAACGGTGCACGACGTCGCGCACCCTCAGCCAGACATCCCGCCGCATCGCGAAGTTGGAGCCGAAGATCGGCCCGTTGTCGAGCCAGAGCCCGCCGAACCAGAAGTAGCCGCCGATGTAGAGGTTCTCGCCGAGCCAGGTGATGAACGGGTTGCCGTCGTAGAACTCGCCGGGTCCGGTCAGGGCGCCGATCTCGGGAGACAGCGTGAACTCGGCCTCGATGTGAGCGATCCAGTCGGCCGGAGGGCGCGAGTCGGCGTCCAAGCGGGCGATGATGTCGCCTACGGCAGCGTCGTAGCCGGCGGCCGCTGCAGGGAAGATGCCCTGCACGGACTCGTACACGACGGTGGCGCCGAACTCGCGCGCGACCTCGGCCGTGTCATCCGTGCTCGCGTTGTCGACGACGATGATCTCGTCGGCCGGCCTGATCTGACCACGGAGGGCATGCAGGCACTCCCTCAGCATCACCGCATCGTTGTAGGCAGGGATGACCACGGAGACGGTCGGCACGGGAATGGGCACTCCTCACCGGCGTGACGGGCCTGAAGGGCTCATCCGCCGATGCTCGATCCTACGCGTATGATTCCCGTGCGACCGGCCACCCGGCCGACACGGGACGACACGATGAGGGAGTCGGATGCCTGAGCCGATCGATCGACTCGCCACCGGGCTGGGTGACGCTTTTGTCGCGACACCCGCCGAGCTGGAAGCAGCGAGAGCCGACCGATCCGGGTGGGTGTCGCCGTCAGCTCCCCTCGGAATCGTGCGCGCCAGAGACGTCGACGACGTGCGTGCCGCGCTGCGGTTCGCGACGGAGCACCGCATCCCCGTGGTGCCCAAGGGCGCTGGCACCGGCCTCGCAGGCGGATCGGCCGGCTCGGCCGGCGAGCTCGTCATCGACGTGTCGGGCATGAACCGCATCCTCGAGATCTCCCCTGAGGACGAGCTCGCGGTCGTGCAGCCGGGCGTCATCAACGACGACCTCGATCGCGCGCTCGAGCCGTACGGTCTCTGGTTCGCGCCCGATCCGGCCAGCAAGGCGATAGCGACGGTCGGGGGCAACATCGCGACGAACGCCGGCGGCCTGCTCTGCGCGAAGTACGGCGTCACGCGAGAGGCCGTGCTCGGCCTCGAGGTCGTGCTCGCTGACGGCCGCGTGATGCGCACAGGCCACCGCACGGTGAAGGGCGTCACCGGCTACGACCTCACGGCGTTGTTCGTCGGGTCGGAGGGCACCCTCGGCGTGATCGTCGAGGCGACGGT
>JBQCJQ010000382.1:0-2840 GCA_051952615.1 Humibacter sp. | reverse complement strand
GCGGTGACGGCCTCGTGGTAGCGCACCTTGAGGTCGGCGATCTTGCCTGCCGTCGAGACGTCGGGTGCGGCGTCCTGCGAGACGGCCTCGCTGCCTGCGGTGTTGTCGGCGTCCGTGGTGGAGATGTCGGTCACCCGTTCACCTTACAAGCAGGCGTTTGGCGCATCTCGTTGACGGAATCGCACAAAAGGCGCCCGTTACCTGTTGAGATCGCGCGCACGCGCGGGTCGGATGTCAGCCGGCCGGAACGGCCTGGGCGCCCGTCCACGCGGTTCCCGTCCAGTACGCGCCCCAGATTCCGTTGTCGCCGCCCTGCCAGTACACCGACGTCGCGTTCTTGGCGTCGAGGGAGGCCGAGACCGCCGTGCCGGGCCCCACGTTCGCGGGCAGCTGGTAGTAGCCCCTCCACGCCCTCCCGTCCCAGAAGGTCTGGTAGAGGCGCGAGTCGTTGCCTCGCCAGAAGACGTACTGCACGGCGCCCGCCGTGACGGCCACGCCGACCTCCGAATTCACGCCGCCGGAAGCGCCCGTCGTCATGATGCGGTGCTGCGTCGTCCAGGCCTTGCCCGTCCAGTTGGACTCCCACAGGTTGTTGTCTCCGCCGCGCCAGAAGACATAGGTCCACCCTGCGCCGTCGATGCCCGACGAGAGCGCTGCTCCCGGGCCGACATCCGCCGGAATCGAGTAGTAGTTCGACCACTTGCCGTTGGTGCGAATGGACTGGTAGAGCCCGTTGTTCTGGCCCTTCCAGAACGCGTATGCCGTGCCGTTCTTCGCGATGTCGAAGGTCGGCCCTGCCGTGGTCGCCGCCACACCGGGCGCCGTGACCTTGGTGATCGCCGTCCACGTGCTGCCGTTCGTGCTGGTCGTGACCCACACGCCGGAGTCGCCGCCGCGCCAGCCGACGATGAACTCGCCGGAGGCGTTCACCGCGGCGCTCAGGCCGCTGCCCGGCCCGACCCATTGACCGGTATCCGTGGACTTCGACCACGTCGAGCCGGACTTCGACTTCATCCAGAGGTCGCCGTTGTTGCCCTTCCAGAACACGTACACCTTGCCGGCCGTGGTCTCGGCGGTGGCGACGTTGCGGCCGGTGGCCGGTGCGACGGCGGGTTGGGTGGTCTTGACCGGATTCGTCTTGGCGAAGGTCTGCAGGTTGAGGAGCGAGCCGTTGAAGACATCCTGATCGCCGGGGAATGTGCCGGAGTCGGCGTACTGCCAGAACGTGTACTGGAACCAGCTGGCCGGGAGGGTGCCGGGACCACCCGAGAGGTTCGACGTGTAGCGGGCGATGAAGAGGGGGTTCTTCGAGAAGCTGGCGCTGTTGCCGGTGCACTGCGTCCACCAGTCGGTCGTGCTGTAGATCGCGGGGAGACGGCCCGTCAGCGCTTGCACCGTGTTCGAGAAGTCGGTGATCCAGGACACCATCTGCGCCTGGCTCAGCCCGTAGCAGGTGGCGCCGTACGGGTTGTACTCGATGTCGAGCAGGGGAGGCAGGGTCTTGCCGTCGGCGGACCAGCCCCCACCGTGCGCGACGAAGTAGTTCGCCTGCGCGTTGCCGGATGACGTGTTCGGGGTCGCGAAGTGGTAGGCGCCTCTGATCAGGCCGGCGGCGTATGAGTCGTTGTACTGCTCGGAGAACTCGCCGCTCGTGTAGTCGGTGCTCTCCGTCGCCTTGACATAGGCGAACCTGGCGCCGTTGTTCCAGATGGTCGTCCAGTTGGCCCTGGTGAGCGACTGCCATCCGCTCACGTCGAGCCCCTGGACACCCGCTGGGGCGGCGGCCGCCGCGAACAATCTCGCATTGGCTTTCGGTGCCGTCGCCGAATCACGGGGGATGGTCGATCCCATCGTGTGGTTGTGCGTCGCGTTCATCTCCGCGAGAGTCGGGGTGGAGTCGGCGGGAGTCGTCGCCGTCGCGCTGGGTGTGCTCGTGGGCGTCGGCGTCGGTGTGGGTGTCGACGTCGGTGCGACCGTGGCGGCAGGTGTGTCGGCGGGCGCGCTGGTGGCACCGTCGGTCGCCGACACGGCCGGCGGAGTCGAAACCGTATTCGCTGTGGTCGCCATGGCGGCCGTCGGCGCGAAGCCGAGCGCTGCAGTGCTGCAGCATACGAACGCGAGTGTCATGATGCGACGTTTTGAGCCCCGAACAGCCACGAGTGTGTCCCCCTATGCCGATCCCGAACGGCAGTGTTAAACCTAGGGTGAATTGAGCGTGATACCGGTAGCGAAGCGCGTTCGTAGGAGATTGAAGCATGGAATTCACTCGGTCGTCGGCACTGGCCGCCCGATTTGTGGCGCTCACCAGCGCGGGATCCACGAACGAAGAGCTCGCGGGAATGGCCCGCCAAGGGGGTCGTGACGAGTGGCCGGAGTTCAGCGTCGTGGTGACAGACACGCAGACGGCGGGACGCGGTCGGCTAGGCCGAGCATGGACGGCCCCTTCGGGGAAGATGCTCGCGATCTCGGTGCTGCTCTGGCCGCGCGACGCCGGAATCACGCGACCCGATTCGCTGGGCTGGCTTCCGTTGATGGCGGGCCTTGCGATGACTCGCAGCGTGCGTAGGCACGGTGTGGGGGCCGAGCTCAAGTGGCCGAACGATGTGCTGGTTGGTGACAAGAAGCTCTGCGGCATCCTCAGCGAGCTCGTCAGCGACGGCGACGGTGCAGTCATCGTCGGCGCGGGCGTGAACCTGACCCTCAGCGAGGCCGCGCTGCCGGTGCCGACAGCGACCTCCATGACGATCGAGGGAGGCACCGCGAGCGGAGATGACGTGCTCGCCGACTACCTCTCCGAGCTTCGTTCGCTCTACCGCGGATTCGCCGCCGCGGCGGGTGCG
>JBQCJQ010000381.1:0-2425 GCA_051952615.1 Humibacter sp. | reverse complement strand
ACCCCCCCTAGCTGCTGTCCGTCCCCTATCCATTTTTCTTGTTTCCCCCCCCTCCCCCTTTTTATTTTAACCCCGTTTTTTGGGGGCGTTTTTTGCCCCCAGGGCCCCCCCCCACTGCCGACGGTCGAGCTGACGTGTCAGGGGGAGCGTCAGCATCGAGGGGAGCCGGCTCGGCGCCCCGGGAGGCTGGGAGCGCCGGAGTCGCCACACACGATCCGGCGCTCCCAGCCCACATGGACTTCGAGAAATGAATGATGTGGATTCGACCGCGGTGCCGTTGAGTCAGGCACACCTGGATCGTGTCCTCGATGTGCTCCATGCCGCGGCCGCTGCAGAGCGAGCCGCTGCAGGCTCTGCACTGAGGATCGCATACCGAACATCCCGACACCTTCTCGGTGGCGCTCTTCAGCTTGGTCTCGCCACCGGCGCGATCGCTGACGCCTTGGGGGTTCGCCCGAGCAGTGTCCGAGCCCGAAGCAACGTGGACGGCCTGGTCGACGGTCACCGGTTCGCGGCCCTCGCTGGCATCTCCCTATCGGAACTCAGCGAGTGGGAGCACGAAGGTCTCATTCGTCTTCAGGGGCCAGACAATGGCGGGATGTACGGCTACCAAGCCTCAACCCTGCTTGGAGCACACATCGATTACCGCCCGGGCAGGTCATGAGCGCGGACCGAATGCCAGCGCCATCACAACCATCGCGCGGCCTCCTGTACCGGCCGCACCGAACAGAAGACCCGGAGACGGTGTTCCGTCCGAAGGTCGCCATGACGCTCCCCGAGCTGTCCGAGGTCCCCGATACCGGAGACGACGGCGAGCGGGTTGGATGCCAACACGTCTCGGTACCGGTTCATCACGAATGCGGGGATGTTGATGGTGTCCAGGAGCATCTGGGTGCTCACAGGCACCCGCTCCTTGATGGGCGCAGCGGGTTTGGTCAGGCGCGTTCGTGAGCGGGCGAGGGTGAGCGCGTATGTGAGGCCTTCGTGGTCGAGTTCGAGGGCGCGTGCCAGCGCTTCGACGACCTGCTCTGACAGGTGCTTGTCGCGTCCCTGTTCGAGCCGGAGGTAGTACTCGGCGCTGGTGCCGGCCAGCAGGGCGACTTCCTCACGGCGCAGGCCGATCACCCGCCGGCGGGGGCCGATAACGCGCCTCCGCGACATCCTCGGCGCGAGCATGATTGCCTACGTCGGCGGCGTGAAGCGTCGGGCGCAATGTCCAGCTGTGCACGCGGCGCAGGCGGGCCCGGTGAGAGGGAGCAGAACCGCTAGCACCACGTGCATTTCGCCACTGCACTGCTTCGAGAGCGCTACGACGCCGTCACGGTGCAGTCGTGGTTCAAGGGCAGGAACCCGTCGCTGGTGGCGTGGCACCCGCGACGGTGCTGCGCGAAGGCGAGCCAGAAGTGATTCGCGAGGTGCTCGCGGCAGCGAAGTCGTTCGCGTACGTCGGATAGGCCTCCCCGATATGAAAGTTCGGCTGCGGAGACCGCTTGGAGCGCGGTGAGTTGGCATTGAGGGCGTGCGCGCCGCCAAGCCGCCCCTCTAGACCAGAACATTCCGGGCCCGGGGTAACGAGGTGGCGGATCGGTGGAGGCAGCGGGCGCCCACCCGCCACGGAGGCACATACAGCTGCTGGACCGGGGGGCAGACCACCCCACCCATTGGCCCACCAATGGTGGCGCCGAAGACCGAGCGCGCAGACCGTCTTGCCGTGGTGCGCACATCACGAGCTCGCTTCCGCTGCACGCAAGCCGGCTCGAAGGCCCCGGGGGAGCATCCGTTCCTCGGGGCCCCTGTCTTCCCGCCGTGTACCGAATATCTGGTAGGTGGTGGACGTGCCTAAAACCCCCGGTCAGGACTGGTATAGCCCATGAGTGCTTGGCGTGTTTGCGCCTGCTGGGTGCTATTCAGCGGCCAGTCGCTGCTCGGCGCCGCGCTCACTGAGCCAGAACCGACGAGCGCCACTGCGGCGACCACAGCAGTCGCGCCGAGGCCGATGATCCAGTTGCGGCGAGTGGTTCAGCAGTGCACACCTGCATCTCTGTTCGTCGGGCTACTGATCCAGGTCAACTTCTGCGGTCCCTTCAAACACGCAGCGCGAACTTCGTGACCGCCGTGATTCACGGGGCTACCCGAAGCTATCGACTCACTCGTTCCGGAAGACGGTCGCAACGATCAAGGGCGCTACGCGCGGCTGACGTACTCGGCAAACGCCTGGAAGGCCCCATCTGAAAACGCGGGGTTTGTGCGGGGTTGGGAGGGTCAACAAAAGAAAAACCCCCGGCTGACCGGGGGTTTGGTGGCTCCGACCGGCATCGATCCGGTGACCTTTCGATTTTCAGTCGAACGCTCTACCAACTGAGCTACAGAGCCTCACCGCCGAGGCGGTGGTAGACGGAAGCCCTTCCGAATGGAAGGGCTTCTC
>JBQCJQ010000380.1:0-3632 GCA_051952615.1 Humibacter sp. | reverse complement strand
TCATGACCTTCGCGCCCGACTCGCTGGAGGCGCAGGATCCGGCACGCGAGCAGCGTTTTCGAATCTGCTTCGTCTGCAGCGGAAACATCTGCCGCTCTCCCATGGCCGAGGTGGTGTTCCGCCAGCTCGCTGAGGATGCCGGCCTCGGCAATCGCGTTCGCGTGTCCTCAGCAGGAACGGGCGACTGGCACGTCGGCGAACAGGCAGATCCTCGGGCGGTGGAGGTGATGCACGCGCACGGATACAACGGCTCCACGCACCGTGCGAGACAGTTCGACGCCGCATGGTTCGATCGGCTCGACCTCGTCGTCGCGCTGGATCGCAGCCACGAGCGCATCCTGAGGGCGTGGGCCACCGACGACATCGACCGCAGCAAGGTGCAGCTTCTGCGCAGCTTCGAGTCGCCGCGATCCGATTCACTGGATGTGCCTGACCCGTACTACTCGGACCACACGATGTTCGCGGCCGTGCTCGGCATGATCGAGCGCGCTGATCGCGCTCTGCTCTCGCAGCTGGCACCAGCACTCCGCGTGCCACCTCAAGGACAAGGACACTCATGACCTCCCTTCCTCCCCAGCCGATCAGCCCGCTCGACGGCCGGTACAAGGCCGCCGTCTCCGAGCTCGGCGACTTCCTCTCCGAGGCGGGACTCAATCGCGCCCGCGTGCAGGTGGAGGTGGAGTGGCTGCTGTATCTGACGTCGCACGGGATGTTCGGGAGCCGGCCGCTCACGCCGGAACAGGCATCCGCTCTGCGTGCGCTCGTCACCGACTTCGGTCAGCCCGAGATCGACAGGCTCGCCACGCTCGAGGCGACGACACGTCACGACGTGAAGGCCGTCGAGTACTTGGTCCGCGAGAAGCTGGATGACCTCGGCCTCGACTCCATCGCGGAGCTGACGCACTTCGCGTGCACGAGCGAGGACATCAACAACCTGTCGTACGCGCTGACCGTGAAGTCGGCCGTCGAGGAGGTCTGGCTTCCGAAGGTCCGCACGGTCGTCGACGCGCTGCGCGACCTGGCGCTCGAGCTGCGGGACGTGCCCATGCTCGCCCACACGCACGGTCAGCCCGCGACGCCGACGACCATGGGCAAGGAGCTCGCGGTCTTCGTCTACCGGGTGGAGCGCGTGGTCTCCCAGATCGCCGCGAGCGAGTACCTCGGCAAGTTCAGCGGCGCGACCGGCACGTTCTCCGCGCACCTCGCCGCCGATCCGGAGGCCGCGTGGCCCGCCATCTCCGAGGAGTTCGTCACCTCGCTCGGCCTCACCTGGAATCCGCTGACGACGCAGATCGAGTCGCACGACTGGCAGGCGGAGCTGTACGGCCGCATCTCGCACGCGAACCGAATTCTGCACAACCTCGCGACGGACATCTGGACCTACATCTCGCTCGGGTACTTCCGCCAGATCCCGCAGGCGGGTGCCACGGGATCGTCGACGATGCCGCACAAGATCAACCCGATCCGGTTCGAGAACGCTGAGGCGAACCTCGAGCTCTCCAGCGCCGTGCTCGATTCGCTCGCCTCCACACTGGTGACGAGCAGGCTGCAGCGCGACCTGACCGACTCGACGACGCAGCGCAACATCGGCGTCGGCCTCGGGCACTCGCTGCTCGCGCTCGACAACATCCGGCGCGGGCTCGACGAGATCGCGATCGATGAGGATGCCCTCGCCGCCGACCTCGACGCCAACTGGGAGGTGCTCGGGGAGGCCATCCAGACGGTCATCCGGGCAGAGGTGGTGGCGGGACGGTCATCCATCAGCGACCCCTACGCGATGCTGAAGGAGCTGACCCGCGGCAAGCGCGTCGACCGCGAGGGCCTCGCCGCGTTCGTCGAGAAGCTCGACATCGGCGCGGATGCGAAGGCGCGCCTTCTCGCTCTCACTCCGGCCGGCTACGTCGGCCTCGCCTCAGCCTTGGTCGACCGTTTGCCGGAGCAATAAGCGCGAAGGCGACGCGCTCCACGATTCGGCGGCTCTGCCGGCGAATCAAACGCGACTGCACACCTGCCCGACCGCGGCACGCCGGGCGGGGACCGGCGTGCACCACAACTCAGTCGTGGGGGTTGCGCGGTGTATCCGTGCCGCCGGGGAGCTCGGGGCGCTCGTGGTTCTGCTCTGCGAGATCGCGTCGTTCCTCGTCATCCGGCTTGAATCCGAGCGCGAAGATGGCCAGCACGACGAGCGTCACGATGAACGCGACGCCGAAGAAGATCAGCGCGAGAATCGGCTCGCGGGTCGACATCAGCACGATGAGCCCGACGAAGACCGAGAGCACCCCGGCGATGCCGAGGAACTCGACTGGGCGCATCCTGTCGCGCAGGGTGGGTTTGCGCCCCTCTGGCGTCTTGTTGTCGTCGGTCACGCGTGTTTCTCCGATGCGTTCTCGTCGTCGGCATGGGCATGTGCCAGGCCGAATTTGAGGGTGAAGGCTCCGATTCCCACGTAGACGCCGACGATCACCGCGTAGGCGCCGAAAAGTCCGACGGCGAGCAGCGCGTCGGGCGGGATGAAGAGGTAGACGAGAGCGAGCACGACGGTGAGCACGCCGATGACCATCCAGTCACGGGACGATTCCGATCGACCACGGTTGCGGATGCCGCAGTACAGCTCGGCGAATCCGGTGAGGAGCGCCCACACGCTCACGCCGTAGAGCAGCACCCCGAGCCCCGCGCCGTTCAGTGAGAGAGCGGCGATGCCGACGACCACGCCCAGGATGCCCTGCGCGACGAACAGCCACTTGGTGACGGCGTCCTTGAGCAGGAGGCCGCCGACGCCGACGACGATGCCCTCGACGAGTGCGTAGGAGCCGAAGACGATCAGCCCGACGCGCGCGGAGTGCTCGGGGTCGAACGTGATGAACCCGCCGGCCAGGAGTGCGACGACGGCGCGCACGAGGGCGAGGATCCAATAGCGGTCCGGGCTGACGCGCGGAGACGCGGCTGTGCTCACGTGGCTTCTTTCGTGCGAATGTCTGAGGGCCGGCATCGTCAAGAGACCGGATGCCACGGCCGCGATGATTCTACCCACGGCGCATGAGGGAACGATCGGAGGGTCGGAAGGCCTCAGCCTGCGGCTCGACCGACCACGACGGTGCCGTCGACCTCGTCGTCGTGCACGATCGACACCGACATGCCGACGGCTTCGAGGATGCCCGCCGTCACGGATGACTGCCTCTCACTCGTCTCGATGATCAGGTGCCCACCGGGAAGGAGCCACTCGCCGGCGCCCTCTGCGATGCGTCGGTGCAGGGCGAGGCCATCCGTTCCGCCGTCCAGGGCAGCACGCGCTTCGTGGTCGCGGGCCTCCGACGGCATGAATGCGATCTCGTCCGTCGGCACATAGGGCGCGTTGACGGCGAGCACGTCCACGGTGCCCCTGAGGGATGCCGGCAGCGGCTCGTAGAGGTCGCCGGTGAAGACTTGCGGGCGGGTTTCGAGACGCGCCGCTTCGCGGTGCTCCTCAACCAGCGGAGCGGTGACGACACGAGCGAGGGTGCGGCGGGCGCACTCGGTGGCCGCTGGGTCGATGTCGGCGGCGTAGACGGCGGCATCCGGCCTGGCGTCGAGGATCGCGGCGCCGATCGCGCCTGCACCGCAGCACAGGTCGAGCACGACCGGTCTCGGCGGGG
>JBQCJQ010000379.1:0-3501 GCA_051952615.1 Humibacter sp. | reverse complement strand
GAAGCAACTATACTCCGATCCTCGCACCGCCGCGCCTCCGGCTACTCAGTCCTCCTGACCCTTGCGGCGGGTCAGCACGATGATGAGCACCGCGACCAAGGCGAGCACGACGATCGCCACGGCGATCACCACGACGATGACGATCGCGCCCGAACTCACCGTGCCTTGCGGTGTCCCCGCGCCCGCCGTCGCCGCCGCGGTCGATCCCGCGCCCTTGCACGGGCTGACGGATGACCCAGCGGCTTCCTTCGTTCCGGCCGGGGGCTGATAGGTGAAGGTGATCGAGTCCGAGACGACGTGGCCGTCGGCCGACACGATCTGCCACGTCGCCTTGTAGACGCCGGGGCCGCCAAGGGCGACGGGAGCCGTCACGTTGCGATCGCTCACCGTCGGGCATCCCGTCTCGAAATGCTTCGAGCCGGAGCCCGGCCCCGTCACCTGCAGCAGCGCTGAGGGGCCGGTCTTCGACAGGTCGAGCACGACGTCGTCGAAGGTGAGACTCACCTCGTGCAACGGAGTGGTCACGGTGGACCCTGCCTTGGGGGTGCTCGCGACCAGGTAGTCGTGCGCGCTCGCGGGGGATGCGACGAAGACGCCGAGCAGCGCGGTCGTGCCGAGGGCTGCCACTGCTGCAGCCACGGCGAGCCGCGCGTGCAGGACGGAGCGTCCTGCACGCCGGACCGCGTTCCTTGCCTGTGGAAGGGCGTTCCTCTCGTGCATCATGCCTTCCGTCTGGTCAGCGCGAGCACCGCGATGACGAGGGCGATGGCGCCGAGCGCCAGACCGCCGATCCCTAGGCCGATACCAACGGCATCCGTCGACGACAGGTCGATCGTCGTCGAGTTGTCGTCACCGCTCGGGGCCGTGGTCACCGTGGGCACTGAGGCGACCTGCGACCCGGGCGGCGGGTCGTTGATGTAGAGCGTCGGGGCGGGATGCTCCGGTTCCTGTCCCGATGCGGGCGTCGGCTGGTCCCACTTCACGACAGTGCCGTCCGAATAGGTCTGAGTCGCCGGCAGCTCGACCTTGCCGGTGTTCGGCACGATGCCTGCCGAGACGCTGAACTGCTGGAACTGTCCGGGCGCGATCTGCACGCCGTGGTCGGCCGTCCACACGACCTTCGTCGGAGCCTCGGTCACCGTCGCGCCCGCGATCTTCACGGGCTTCGCCAGCTTCGACGTGGTCACCACTGCCGACCAGCCGGGCACCGGCTGATACGAGACGGAGGTGAACGGCGTGGTTGTCGGAAAGTCGACCTCCAGCTTGACCGTGCCGGCTGTCGCCGACTCGGTCGGAACGCGGAACGTCAGCACCGCGTAGCTTCCCGCCGCGGCCTGGTCCGGGTCGACGCGCACGTGCGCGCTCGCCGCGAGCGGTGCGGCCAGCGCGAGTGTTGCGGCGACGATGGCGGCCGCTCCTGCAGTCGCGAGTCTTCTTCGTGTTGTCATTGCTCTCTTCGTATGCCTGCTCGCGCATATCTCTGCGCGGGCGTCGGAAAGGGGGTCGTCTGAAGGCCGCGGCCGTCTCAGGCTGCGCATCCGTCGGTCATCGCCGCATCGTCGACCCGCAAATCTATGGGCCCGTCGTGACGCATCACCGGGGCAATGACGACAGAACGGGACCCGAATTCGGGGCGGCGGCGGAGGTGCGCTCGGGCATGGTCCGAGGCAGGATCCGGGATGCGCGGTCAGGCCGCGAGCGCGAGCGTCGGTGGACCGCGGTGACGCAGAGAGCCGAGCACCAGCCTCGGCGAACGAAGGGTGAGGGGGCGCGTCTGCACGGACATCCGCACCGCTGACGGCATCGGGACGACGGCGATCCTGCTGATCGAGGTGACGAGCAGCGCCGTGAAGTTCGCGAGCGCGGTGAGGGTGCCCTCGCCGTGTCGCAGCGCGATGACGGTCGCGACTGCCGCGGCGGCATGCGAGATCAGCATTGCTGCGCTGTCGTCGTGCATTGCGACGGCGTGGCCTGCAGTGAGTCCGATGTGCATGCCGGCGTGCAGATGCCCGGCCGGCGCTGTGAGCATGGTGCCGGTCGAATCTCCGCCCAGTCCGAACAGCAGGTGCAGCAGCAGCTGGCTGACCCCGACGGACGCCGCCTGCCGCCAGAGCGCCATGCGCCGCCCGGCCAGCGCGATGCACAGCGGGGCCGCGAAGGCGAGTGAAAGGGCAACGGCGAGCGGTGAGGGGAGTCCGCCACCCGCGGCATCGTGGAAGAGCGCGGCGACAAAGACGGCGAAGCCCGCGGCCGCGATGCCGCGGAGGGTGCGGATGCCGCGTGGTGTCATGCCGGTCCTCGATGCGAGTGGGTGACATCCAGGCTATGACATGCGGTGGTCATCCAGTTGTACCTATGTCAAACTGGACTACATGTCTTACATCGACATCGTCGTGCTCCGCCACCTCAGTGCCCGCCCGACGCACGGCTACGAGCTGCGCAAGAACGTGGAGCGCACCACGGGCTTCACGCTGCACAACAACGCCCTGTACCCGGCGCTCCGGCGATTCGAAGAGGCGGGCGCCGTCGTCAAACGGGTCGAGGAGCAGAGCGGCAGGCCGGCTCGCATCGTGTACGAGATCACGGATGTCGGCCGCGAGGTTCTGCACGACCTCATCGCCGACCTCCCCGTCGATCAGGCGGGGGACGATCTCGAATTCCTCACCCGCATCGGACAGTTCGATCTCATCGAGCCGCACGAGCGAACGGAGGTCGTGCGGCGACGCACAGAGGCGCTCCGGGCACAGGTTGCTCACCTGCAAGAGGTCGAGTCCCGCGCGCACGACGACGCCTGGGGGGTCGTCGTGCTGCACGAACTCGTTCGACGCGCGGAGCAGGAGTCGGCCTGGCTCGACTCGCTCGACCTCGGAACATCTCCAGCCGGCGCATGACCACGGATGCCCGTACCCGCCTCGGCGCGACGGTGCAGTTCGCCCTGCTCGCGGGACCCCTGCTCTCGATGCTCGACTCCAGCATCGTCAACGTCGCCGTCGCTCCGATCGCACGGGAACTGCACGCCGGCCTCGAAGAGGTGCAGTGGGCGGTCAGCGGCTACCTCCTCGCGCTCGGCGTCGGTCTGACGGCCACCCCTTTCCTCTCACGACGGTTCGGCGTCATCCCGGTGTACCGCGTCGCTCTGGTGGCGTTCACCGTGGCATCCGCGCTGTGCGCGGTGTCGCCGTCGATCGGGGCGCTGATCGCGGCTCGCGTGGTGCAGGGCCTCGCCGGTGCGCCGATGGTGCCGTTGGCGATGAGCATGCTCCTCGGCGGCTCCGGCGCGAGCAAGGCCGTGTCACCGGTCGCGGGCGTTCTGCTGTTCCTCGGCCCGGCGATGGGGCCGAGCATCGGCGGGCTCCTCATCGGGGCAGGCGGCTGGCGGTGGATCTTCCTCGTCAACCTTCCGATCGGATGTCTCGCTGCTCTCGCCGCCTGGCGTCTCCCGTCGAGCCTCGCGCCGACCCGGCCCGACCGTGCTGCGCGCTTCGATGTGGTGGGATGGCT
>JBQCJQ010000378.1:0-7921 GCA_051952615.1 Humibacter sp. | reverse complement strand
ATCGCGACCTGAACCTCCGGGGATCCGGTGTCACCGGGGTGGGTTGCGTACTCTTCGATGATCGCCTTCTTGACATCTGCATCGAGTGCCATAGATTCGATCCCCTTCCTCTCGTTGCGCGGTGCCGCAGGCCTGATGCCTGGGCTCTCTTTATCCGCGGCCGTTCTGACGGCAACCGAAGAAGCTTATCATCAGGCGACGGCGTCTCGCGCCTTCTCGATCACGCGGTAGTGCATGAGACCGAAGCCGAAGAGGTAGAGCAGCACGACGGGGATGCCGCCGAAGAACCAGGCCCAGCCGCTCGCCCCAGCCGCGATGGTGAGCACCGCGGTCGTGGTGCCGCTCACGAGCACGAGCACACCGAGCGCCGCGCCGATCCAGGCGCCGACCACCCCGTAGAGCCCGACGACCCCTCCGCGGTTCAGACGGGCGACGGACTGCGGCGTCTTCGCTTTGCGGTAGGCAGCCACCGACGCGAAGCGCGACGAGACGTCGGCGAAGTACCACACGGCGCCGGCGAAGATGAGGATGGTCGCCGCAAGCGCCCATCCGAACGCTCCGGCATCCTTCGTGGCGATGGCGACCTGAGCAGCGATGATCCACGATGCGATGACACCGAGCAGCGCGTAGCCGACCGCCGCCCACCGCAGCTTCACGCCGAGGTCGACGATGATGTCGTCGTGCGTTCCCAGCAGCGGATCGTTGAGCAGCTGGGTCTCGGTGAGCGGCTGCTGCGGCTGAGGCTGTCCCTGGGGCCGAGGGGCTTGAGCGGGCCCGGAAGCCGCCCCCGGCTCGGACGAGGGGTCGGGAGCGAGCACGTCGGAGGCGGAGGGAGAAGCAGTCTGCGCGTCGGTGCCGCCTGCTGCGACATCCTCATCGTCCTGACGATCCGAGAACAGCTGGGCGAGCGGCTCCTCCGCCTCGGGTGCGCTGACTTCGGGTGCACGGGTCTCGGGTGCATCGGCCTCGGCCGGGACCTCGGACGACTGGGCATTGGGCGAACCCGCTCGTGCACCGGTCCTTCTCGTGGTGGCCAAGATCTCATCTCCTCTCGGCCGCGCGACACCCGCCCGACCAGGTCGTTCAACGTACCCGAACGACACTACCCGCACGTTCTAGCGCCGAGAGGGTGACGTTCCGCGATCCGTGGAACGTTAGCGTTGGCTCATGTCAGAGGTGGAACCGGCCCAGCGATCCGGCAGCGAACGCTCGCTCGCCGAGCAGTCGGCAGACGCCTCGGAAGAGGCCATCGCTCACGGGCAACTGGTGCTCCGCGCGGCGGCGTCGGCCCTGCCCGACTTCGCCTTTCTGCTCGAGTGGTTCGGTCTCGGCGCGCGCGCGAGGCGATGGATCCACCGCCAGCGCGATCGCGTCGTCGATGGTCCTCCCGTGTTGCTCCTGCCTGGCGTGTACGAGAACCCGCACTTCCTCGACCCGTTCGCGGCGCTCGGTCTCGCCTGCGGCAGGCCGGTGCACGTCGTCGGCAGGCTGGGGCTCAACCGCTCCCCCGTTCTCACCGCCGCGGAGGTCGCGGCGGCCTACCTCGAGCAGAACGACCTCACCGATGTGACGATCATCGCCCACAGCAAGGGCGGCCTCGTCGGCAAGCGGCTGATGACCTGGGAGCACACCCGTTCCCGCATCACGAGGATGATCGCCATCGCCACACCCTTCTCCGGCTCGGCGTTCGCGCAGGGCATGCCGGACAGCGCACTCAAGATCTTCGCGCCGTCGGACGCGACCCTGCTCGACCTGGGCGCCGATCTGCGGGCCAACGATCGCATCGTGTCGATCTTTCCGAGCTTCGACCCGCTCATCCTCGAGGGCAGCGAACTACCGGGGGCCGCCGCCAACGTGCGACTGCCCGTCTCGGGGCATTTCCATGTGCTCGGTCATCCCGAGCTGTGGCGACTGCTCAGGGGTGCGCTTCGCGGGGTGGATGTCTGGTCATCCGTCCCCACAGGCGACGGGGTCAGCGGAACGCGATGATGTCGTCGCCCCACACCTGTCTCAGCTCGCTGTGGGGGTCGCGCACGATGCGGTCACGGCTGTCGAAGACATAGGTCGAACGCTGGTCGGTGTCGTAGCGCGGCCAGTACGGGGTCACGCCGATCGGATTGGGATCGCCGATCGAGGCGAAGGAGAGCCAGCGCGCCTGCATGCGCTCGGTCAGCCGTCGCCCGGCGCTCACGGCTCCCGCGGCGACGATCCTGGGCACATGCGTGCCGAACACGTGCGGCAGCTCGGCGCCGTGCATGGCGCCGAACCCGGCGATCCGGATCAGCGGCGGTGCGAAGTCGAACTCGTACGCCCATGTCGGGGCGTACCTGCTGTGCGCGGAGGCAGCCCACACCGTCGGCATGCGGAACGCGGCATCCGTCGACAGCCGGAGCGCGGGACGCAGCCGCGGATAGCCCCGGTAACCGGACGGCACGGCGAGCGCCTCTGGCGTTCCCAGCCGCTCGACCATGAGCTGCACTGCCTTGGACGTGTTGGGAACGATCGGCGAGCGCAGCAGGCGGAAGAGCATCGCCTCGTCGCGGTTCGAGCCGATCATCAGCGGGATGCGCAGCGCCTGGCCGCGCACCATCGCCGTCAGCGGATACTCCGGCACGAGCTCGCCGTCGACCACCGGCGCGACAGGGATGGTGCCGGGCTCGGTCGCGCTCGTGTCGACGATCAGTCGATTGCACGCCTCGATGAGTGCCGCGGCCGGAAGACGACGCAGCCGATGGACCTGGTCGGGCGTGATGTCGAGCCGCTGAAGGAATCGCTCGGCTGAACGGCGCGCTGTCTCGCGCGTGTACACGCTGCCGACGGGCGATCTCTGCGCGATCGCACCGTGCACGAGGCCCTCGGCGCTCGGCGTCGCCATCATCGTGGTGACCGCCCCAGCGCCCGACGACTCGCCGAACAGGGTCACCCTGTCTGGGTCGCCGCCGAACGCCCCGATGTTGTCGCGCACCCAGGCGAGCACGGCCAGCTGGTCCCGCTGCCCGATGTTGCTCTCGAACACGTCGTCATCCGTCGAGTACGACGAGAGGTCGAGGTAGCCGAGCGGGCCGATGCGGTAGTTGAAGGTGACGACGACGGCACCGCCCGATGCGAGCTGGGAGCCGTCGTAGAGCGGGTCCGCCGAGGATCCGAGATGGTATGCGCCGCCGTGGATCCACACCATGACCGGCAGCCCCGCGCCGCCAAGCTCGGGCGTGTAGATGTTCAGCGTGAGGCAGTCCTCGCTCATCTCGCGGGGCCTGCCTCCGCCCATGGCGATGATCGGCTGGGGCGCTATGCGGCTGAACGTCGTTGCGTCGCGCACGCCCTCCCAGGGCTCGGGCGGCACGGGCGCGCGGAAGCGCAGTGCACCGACGGGCGGGGCGGCGTACGGGATGCCCTTGAACGTGTACACGTCGCCGCCGTGCACGCCGCGCACGAGGCCGCACGTCGTGGCGACGACCGGTTCGGTCTGCTTCGCGGCGATGACCGTCGCGTCGTTCGCACTCACGGTCTCAGGTTAGAACCGCTACAGCGCGGCGATGCTGTACGTCGGGGTGTCGCCGAGTCTGTGCCTGCCTGCGAGGTCTTCGAGCTCGAGCACCACGCCGAATCCCGCGACCGAGTACCCGGCGCGCACGAGAAGGCGGGATGATGCCGCAAGCGTGCCGCCCGTCGCGAGCACGTCGTCGAGCACCAGCACCCGCGATCCCTCCGGCAGCCGGTTCGGCTCGATCTCGAGGCTCGACGTGCCGTACTCCAGGTCGTATGACTCCGCCAGCACTTCGCCGGGCAGCTTCCCGGCCTTGCGGATCACGAGGACCCCGACCTTCGCCGCATAGGCGACCGCGGCCGCGAGCACGAAGCCGCGCGCCTCGACCCCTGCCACGGCATCGAACTCGCCCGAGAAGTGGCCGGCGAGATCATCCACGATGGCGGCGAACGCGCTGCCGTCGGCGAACACGGGAGCGAGGTCGCGGAACAGGATGCCCGGCTCGGGGAAGTCCGGAACGCTGACCAGAAGACGGTCGAGTTCGTCACGCGCGCTGGTCACCAGCCCACCCTACCGGCACGCGGCGGTGCCACCCTGAGCCGCCGTGTTACGGTCGAATCCCGTGCCGAACGACGATACCGAGCGCGACATCGCGCCGCAGAGACGATCGGTCTTCGTCGACCTCACGCCCCTGAAGCGGAGCCCCGCTTTCGCCCGCCTCTGGATCGGCGGCGCGGTGTCGGGCATCGGCGGCCAGATGACCATCGTTGCGATCGGCCTTCAGGTCTACGACCTCACGAACTCGACCCTCGCGGTCTCCGGCGTCGCGCTCTTCGCGCTGCTGCCCATGGTGTTCTTCGGCATCTACGGCGGCATGCTCGCCGATGTCTTCGACCGCAGGCTCATCGCGCTGCTCTCCGCGATCGTCGCATGGGGCTCGACCGTGGCCATCGCGCTGCTCGCCTGGTTCCAGGTGGACAACATATGGCTGCTCTACCTGCTGGCGACGCTCAACTCCGTTGCGGCAACGGTGATCAGCAGCACCCGCATGGCGATCCAGCCGAGGCTGCTCGACAAGGAGCTGCTGCCCGCTGCGTCGGCTCTGGGCGGCATCGCGACGGGCGTGATGGTGACGCTCGGTCCCGCGTTGGCCGGAGTGCTGGTCGCCGCTGTCGGGTTCGGCTGGACCTACTCGGTCGACGTCGTGCTCTTCGTCTTCGCGTTCGTGGGCATCGCGACGCTGCCGCCGATCGTGCCGGAGGGCGACGCGGCGAAGCCGGGGTGGGCATCCCTCGTCGAAGGCCTGTCGTTCCTCAAGCGTGCGCCGAACGTGCGCATGTCGTTCATCATCGACATCATCGCCATGACGTTCGGGCAGCCGCGCGTGCTCTTCCCCGCTGCCGGAGCGCTTCTGCTCGGCGGCGGCGCGGTCACCGTCGGTGCGCTGACGGCGGCCTACGCCATCGGTGCGCTGATCTCGAGCGTGTTCTCCGGTCCGCTGGGTCACGTTCGCAGGCAGGGCATCGCGGTCGGACGATCCGTCGTGGTCTACGGTGCCTTCATCTTCGCGCTCGGCGTCGAACTCGGACTGCTGGCGACCGGCTGGTTCGGGTCGGCGAATGCGGCGAATCCGAACATTCCGGCGATCGTGGTCGCCTGCGTCATCCTCGCCGGGGCGGGCGCCGCCGACAACGTGTCGTCGATCTTCCGCCAGACCATCCTGCAGTCGGCGACGCCCGACACCATGCGCGGCCGCATCCAGGGCGTGTTCACCGTGGTGGTGACCGGCGGCCCCCGCATCGGTGACCTCTACGCCGGCGTCGCCGCGGCCCTCGTCGCGCTATGGTTCCCGCCGGCTCTCGGCGGGTTCGTGATCATGGCGGCGGTCAGCCTGATGATGCGGCTGCAGCGCACGTTCCGCCACTACGACGCGATGCACCCCGAGCCCTAGAGCTCGGGGTGCATCGGAGAGTGATCGGGGTGGTCGGAGTTACTTGACGTCGATCAGGTCGATCACGAAGATCAGGGTCTTGCCGCCGAGCGGGTGCCCGGTGCCCGCCGGACCGTAGGCAAGGTGCGGCGGGATGGTCAGCTGACGACGTCCGCCGACCTTCATGCCGGGGATGCCGTCCTGCCAGCCCTGGATGAGGCCCTGAAGCGGGAACTGGATCGACTGGCCACGGCTCCAGGAGGAGTCGAACTCCTCGCCGGATTCGTAGTCGACTCCGAGATAGTGCACGTCGACGGTCGCGCCCGGCGTGGCCTCTGCGCCGTCGCCCTCGACGATCTCCACGATCTCCAGCTCCTCGGGCGCCGGACCCTGAGGGGCTTCGATCTCCGGCTTGGACTTCTGCGTTTCGCTCATCCCTCCATCCAAGGGCACGCGTGCCTGATCGTCAAAGCCGCGCACGGGTCGGGTGAAATGCTTGCAATCGAGCGGCCGCCGTTGCACGCTTGGTAGGTACCAACTCGCCGCTCGGATTCGGCTGCCGGCAGTGCCGCACCACCGAGCGGTGAGTTTTGTCCAGGACGGTCATCCGAGGCGATAGAGCCTGGCGCGTGAGTCGGCGATCTCAGTGAGCAGGGCGGCCTCCTCCGTCCACGTGCCGATGTCTGCCGACCCGTCGATCACACGCTGCCTCGCCATCGCCAGTCGTGTGCTGTCGCGCACCATCGAGCGCACGATCAACGGTGCGTCGCCCCCGCGCTGTCGTGCCCACGCTCGCACCCGGTGTCGTCCCGGCCGAGTTCCGTAGAGGGCGACCTCGTCTGGCGTGAACCATCCCGCTCTGCCGTAGTCCTCGAGCCTGTCCCGCGTGCGATGCTGCTCGCGCACCCGTAACAGCACGACGGCGATCACCGCTCCGACGAAGATCGGCAGTTCGAACACCAGGTACACGCCCCAGAAGCCGATGTAGCTCGAGAAGTTCCAGACCGAGTGCAGCAGGATCGCCACCGCGAGGCCCGCGACGAACGCGCCGAGAATGCGCCCGACCCCTCCCCTGCGAACGGCGAGCCCGAGGGCGACGCCGGTACACGACGTGAAGAGCACGTGGGCGAACGGCGAGAACAGGGATCGCAGCACGAACACGATCGCGGCCTGACCTGCTCCGCCCATGATCGCCGTGCCGAAGTACTGGATGTTCTCGACGAAGGCGAACCCGCCGGCGATGATCGCGGCGTACACGATGCCGTCGATCGGGCCGTCGAAGGTGCGGCGTGCGGCGAAGACCAGGATCAGCAGTCCGACGCCCTTCGCGGTCTCCTCGACCGTCGGCGCACGCACGAGCGCCGAGAGGATCGAGCTCTCCGGAATGGGCGTGAAGACCCGCTGGCCGACGTCGAACAGCAACGCGATCGTGATCGCCGCCGCCGCGCCCCAGAGGAACGCGAACGCCTTCGCGGCGAGCGGCTCTGGCTCCCACGCGTCGATCCAGAGGGCTGTGAGCAGCACGATGGTCAGCGGCACGAGGGCGAGGGCCGCGCTGACCACGACCAGGCCGGGGCCGAACGCCAGCACCAGGTAGGCGAACACGACGACGAGCAGCTGGGTGAGCAGGATGAGGCCGATGATCGTCCAGACGACCGTGCTGGTCTTCGCGCGCATCACCTGAGGCGCAGCCGGATACTGCGGCACCGGCAGCCTCGGCGTCATCCGAAGACCTTTCCCGGATTGAGGATGCCGAGCGGGTCGAAGACAGTCTTGATGCCCCGCTGCAGCTCGTACGAGTCCTCGCCGAGCTCGTCGTGCAGCCAGCGTCGTTTCAGGATGCCCACCCCGTGCTCGCCCGTCAGAGTTCCGCCCAAGCGAAGAGCCGTCGTGAACAGGTCGTCCGCGGCGCGCCAGATCTCGTCGGGCACCTCTCCCCCCGCGTAGACGAAGTTGGGGTGCAGGTTGCCGTCGGCCGCGTGCGCGACGGTCGGAATGCTCACGTCGTACTCGCGCCCGACGCGCACGATCTCGTCGAACATGTCCGCGAGGCGCGAGCGCGGCACAGCGACGTCTTCGATGAGCACCTCGCCCAACGCGATCAACGAAGGGTGGAACGCGCGGCGGAGGGCGAGCAGGCGCTCGGACTCCTGCCGGTCGGACGACACCGTGGCGCGGCCGCCCGCGTCGCGAACGAGAGCGGCCGCCGCCTCGGCGCGAGTCGCGGCATCCGCGTCGTCGAACTGCACGATGAGCGATGCGCCCGCTTCGAGGTCGAGTGCGTCATCCACGCCGCCGTCCGAGACCGATTTGTCGTGCTTCGCGATGGCCTGGAGGGCCGCGGCGTCGATGAGCTCGCAGAGCGCCGGGCGGAGGCGCGCCGCCGAGATGGCTGAGGATGCCGAGGCGGCCTCGTGCACTCCGGGGAACAGGCCGACCACGGTCGCCGGCGGATTCGAGGGGCGGGGAAGCGCCCGCACCGTCGCCTCGACGATCACGCCGAG
>JBQCJQ010000377.1:0-3707 GCA_051952615.1 Humibacter sp. | reverse complement strand
CAGAGTCCCCGGTCGAACGCCTACTCGCTCGCCGGTCTCGTGCGCAGCATCGCGGACAGCGTTCCGCTGCGTCCCGAGCTGGCGATCGGCCACTCGCTGGGCGGCCTGACGCTGTCGCGCCTCGTCGGCCGGCTGCAGCCGCGGAGCGCCGTCTACATCGACCCCGCGTTCCTCGGCACCCGTCTGCCGTGGTGGCAACGGGCCGGTGCGCCCATGCTCTTCCACGGGCTGCTGAACCGTCGCGCCGACGCTGTGGCCCGCAGCAATCCGCGCTGGCATCGGGACGACGTGGAGATCGAAGTGTCGGACTATGCCGCCTTCGACCGCAGGTTCTTCAGGCGGTTCGGCGACGGAAGGGCCATGCCGCTGACGGCGCCGGATCGCATGGCCGTTCCTTCGTTGCTGATGCTCGCCGACCGGTCGAAGCTGGTCAGCACGTCGGTCGCCGACCGGATGCGCCGCCTCGGTTTCGAGGTGCGCGTGGTCTCCGGCGCAGGGCACACGGTGCACCGCGACGACTTCCCCGGCTTCCTGCGCGCCCTGCGCGGCTGGGTATGAACGCGGCGTAGACGCCACGGCGGCCCGTGATCAGTCGGTGATCAGGCCGCACGGCTACCTTGGACGAAGGCCGACCATCAGGTCGCTCCCCGGACGAGACGCGCCGTACCCGGATCTGCCGACGACGCTCGTGGAGAGCAACCGTGGACATCGTCATTCAGATCATCGGATCGCTTCTCGTGCTTGCCGGCTTCGCCTTGGCGCAGTGGGGCGTGCTCGACCCCAAGTCGGTCTGGTATCTCGTCGTGAACGTGGTCGGGTCGGGCATCCTCGCCGTCAACGCCGTCTTCGAAGGCCAGTGGGGGTTCCTGCTCCTCGAGGGCGTCTGGGCGATCGTGTCGCTCGTGAGCCTGATCGGCGTGCTGCGCCTGAAAGCGAAGGCTCGGTAGCCGGCGCTCAGCGACCGTGGGCGGCCAGGATCTGGTCGAGGTCGATGTGGCCGAGCAGCTGCTGCCAGTCGAGGTCGCGTGCGACATCCTCGACGTGCTTCTCCGCATAGACCTTGCCGTTGCGCTGCACGACAACGCCCTCAGGGACGATGGCGTTGAGCTCTGCGAGCACCGCGTCGTTCACCGCCTCGGTGTCGAAGTCGGCTCCGTAGCGTGCGTAGACGTCGGCGGAGACGGTGTAGTCGATGGTCGTGATCTCGGTCGCCATGTGCCGAGCTTAACCACGCGACCCCGGCCGGTGTCGGAGCACCTGACCGGGGTCGCGTCGTGAGTCGTGACTACGCCTGAAGCGTCGCCTGCAGGTCGATCGTGATGGTCACGGTGTCGCCGAGCAGCATGCCGCCGGTCTCGAGGGCGGCGTTGTAGGTGAGGCCGAAGTCCTCGCGGTTGATGACCGCCTTGGCGCTCGCACCGCCCTTGTGGTTGCCGTAGGGGTCGCCGGCGAAGCCGCCGAACTCGAACTCGAACGTCACAGGCTTCGTGACGCCCTTGATGGTGAGGTCGCCGTCGACGAGGAACTCGCCGTTCTCGACGCGGGCGCCGGTGGAGACGAAGTCGATGGTCGGGTACTTCTCGGCCTCGAAGAAGTCACCGGTGCGCAGGTGCGCGTCGCGGTTCGGCTCGTTGGTGTTCACCGACGCCACCTCGACGTGAGCCTGAACGCTCGCCTCGAGCGGGTTGGCGGGCGTGACGAAGGTCGCGTGGAACTTCTCGAACTTGCCCTTGACCTTGCTGATCATCAGGTGGCGGATCGTGAAGCTCACCTCGCTGTGGGCGGGGTCGATGATCCAGGTGCCCTCCTTGTAACCGGGGATGTCGAGCGCTGCGGCGGTGTCGGTCATGGTTCTCCTTGATGGTGACGAGCTGAAGGGAGCTGAATGTCCCGAGTACGCCTATGCAAACGCATGTGCTTGGCGAGTATTCCCGACCCAGATGAACTCTTTGCCACGCCCGTACACTTGGTCCAGTGATCCTCGAGGGCTTGACCGGGGCGCTTTCGCGCGCCCAGACATTCGCCGACGCCCTCGCCTACGCGAATCGCGACGCTGATTTCTCGGTGACCACCGGCCTGCGCGTCCCCCTCGCCACGGCGTTGCTCGGCAGACGACCCGGTGACAAGCAGGTGTTGCTCGTCGTCACCGCGACAGGACGCGAGTCCGAGTCGCTGCGCGCAGCCCTCGCCTCGGCGGCACCCCACGCCGAGATCGTGGAGTTCCCGGCGTGGGAGACCCTGCCGCACGAGCGGCTGAGCCCGAGCGCCGAGATCGTGGGCAAGCGTCTTGCCGCGCTGCGTCGCCTCGGAGCATGGACGTCGGATGACGGGCGTCCGCTCATCGTCGTCGCCTCGGTTCGCGCCGCATTGCAGCCCATCGCTGCGGATCTCGACCGGTTGCAGCCGATCGTCCTGGAACAGGGCAGCCGCGGGAACGACCTCACTTCGATCGCCTCCGGCCTGGTCGCCCTCGCGTACTCGCGGGTCGACATGGTGACCAGGCGAGGCGAGTTCGCCGTGCGCGGTGGCATCCTCGACGTGTTCCCGCCGATCGCCGACCATCCGGTGCGTGTCGACTTCTTCGGCGACGAGGTGGAGCAGATCCGTGCGTTCTCGGTCGCCGATCAGCGCTCGCTGCCTCACGAGGTGCCCACGGTCGAGCTCGCTCCGGCGCGCGAGCTGCTGCTCACCGACGCCGTCAGGCAGCGCGCCGCCGAGATGGCGCACGAGTTCCCCGGACTGGAGCAGCTGCTCACCAAGGTTGCTGAGGGCATCCCCGTCGAGGGGATGGAGTCGCTCGCGCCAGCGCTGGTCGACAGGCTCGTGCCGCTCACCGACTACCTGCCGGAGGGTGCGGCGGTCGCCGTGATGTCGCCCGAGCGCGTCGCTGCGCGTGCCGTGAGCCTCGCCGAGACCAACCGCGAGTTCCTCGAGGCGGCGTGGAGTGCCGCGACCGTCGGCGCGGCTGCCCCGATCGACCTGGCCTCCGGCGATTTCATCTCGCTGCGGCAGCTTCGCGATGCCGCGCAGCTCAGCGGGCCGGGGGAGAGCGCCCCCGATCATCCGTGGTGGACCTTCTCGAGCTTCGACACCGGAGGCGCCGAGCCGCTGGTGCCCATCTCGGAGCAGTCGGTCGAGGACCTCGTCGAGTCTGCAGGCGACTACGTGCGCATCGCCGCCGAGGCCGTGCCGAGCTTCGCCGGGAACGTCGACGGAGCCATCGGCCACGTCGCCGCGCGGCTGGCGGATGGCTGGTGTGTCGCGATTGTCGCGGCCGGGCATGGCCTCGTCGAGCGCGCGGTGGACGTGCTAGGCGAGCGCGGGGTCGCGGCCCGCCAGGTGGACGACTACCCCGCAGAGGCCGAGGCCGGCGTCGCATACGTGCTGCCGGCATCCGTCGAGCAGGGCTTCGAGCTGCCGGACGCGAAGCTCGCCGTGATCGGCGAGACGGAGTTCTACGGCCGCACGATCGGCTACGACTCCCGGCAGGTGAAGAAGCTCGGTGTGCGCCGCAAGAACGTCGTCGACCCGCTGCAGCTGCGGCCCGGGGACTTCGTGGTGCACGAGACGCACGGCATCGGCAAGTTCGTCGAGCTGGTGCAGCGCGAGGTGTCGAGCGGCGGTCGCAATGCGGTGAAGTCCAAGCGCGAGTACCTCGTGCTGGAGTATGCGCCGTCGAAGCGCGGATACCCGGGCGACAAGCTCTA
>JBQCJQ010000376.1:0-6615 GCA_051952615.1 Humibacter sp. | reverse complement strand
GCGACGGCATCCGAGAGACGGCCGCTGAGCCGCGCGAGCTCCGCGGCGAAGACCATGCCGACGGAGACCGCCGCGCCGTGACGCCACTGGTAGCGCTCTGCGTGTTCGATCGCGTGTCCGAGGGTGTGACCGTAGTTGAGGATCTCGCGCAGACCCGCCTCGCGGAAGTCTTCGCTGACGACCTTCGCCTTCATGTCGATGGCGAGCTCGACGTTGCGGCGGAACACCGGGCTTCGGGGGTCGGTGGCGGCATCCAGGTCGGCTTCGACGTTGTCGAGAATCTCCGGCGCCCAGATGAACCCGGCCTTCACGACCTCGGCGTATCCCGCGAGCAGGTCGTTCCGCGGAAGCGCGTCGAGGGTGTCGAGATCGCACAGCACACCGGCCGGCGCATAGAAAGAGCCGACGAGGTTCTTGCCCTCCGCCGTGTTGATGCCGGTCTTGCCGCCGATCGCGGCGTCCACCATGCCGAGCACCGTCGTGGGGATCTGCACGAGACGCACACCACGCAGCCAGGTCGCGGCGACGAAGCCCGCGAGGTCGGTCGCGGCTCCCCCGCCGAAGCCGATGACGGCGTCGCTGCGGGTGAAATCCGCTTGACCCATGATCTGCCAGCAGAATGCCGCCACCTCCACCCGCTTGGCGGCCTCGGCGTCCGGCACCTCTGCGAGCAGCACCTGGTAGCGGTCGGCGAGCGATTCGCGCAGCTCGCCCGCTGCGGCTGCCAGCGTGGGCTGGTGCACGATGAGCACGCTGCGAACATCGGGTCCGAGCACGTCGCCGGCGTCGAAGCGGATGCGACGCCCGACCCTGATGCCGTACGGGTTCGCACCCGTCACCCGCAACTCGGTCGTCTCGCTGCCGTCAGCTGCGGTCATGCGTTCTGCTCCTCCTCCTGATGCTCCCACCACGTGGCGATCTCCTCGACGATGACCGAGATGGGGCGCCGCGAGGTGTCGGCTCGATAGTCGGCAAGAGACACGTACAGCGGCATCCGCGACTCCACGAGCGCCTGCCACGATTCGAGGCCGCTGACGAGCGGACGCTTGCCGTCGTCGATGCGGGCTGCGACCGCGTCGGGCGACACGGTGAGGAGCACGACGTGCGCCTTCGCGAGGTCCTTCTGCGTCTCGGGGTCGAGCACCGCTCCCCCGCCGACCGAGATCACGCCGCCGGCCTCGAGGGCGCGCACGACGGCCTCGCGTTCGATCACCCGGAAATAGGGCTCACCCTCGCGCGCGAAGATCTCCGAGATCGGGCCGTATTCGGCAACGATCGCGGAGTCGGTGTCGGTGAACGTGGCGCCGAGACGACGTGCCAGCCGCCTGCCGACCCGGGACTTGCCCGACGCGGGCGGCCCGATCAGAACGATGGTCACGCGCGCACGGTCTCCGTGTGCAACGAGGCCGGGATGGCGTCGAGGTAGCCCCTCAGGTTGCGCGCGGTCTCCTGCACCGAGTCGCCGCCGAATTTCTCGAGCACCGCATCGGCGACGACGAGGGCCACCATGGCCTCCGCCACCACACCGGCGGCGGGCACGGCACAGACGTCCGACCGCTGATGGTGCGCCGGCGCGGCATCCCCGGTCGCGACGTCGACGGTGCGCAGTGCGTGAGGCACCGTCGCGATGGGCTTCATGCCCGCGCGGACCCGCAACAGCGAGCCCGTGGTCATGCCGCCCTCCGTGCCGCCCGCCTTGTCGCTCGTGCGAGAGATGGTCGTGCCGTCGGTGACGAGCTCGTCGTGCGCGGCGGAACCGCGTCGCCTGGTGGTCTCGAAGCCGTCGCCGATCTCGACGCCCTTGATCGCCTGGATGCTCATCAGCGCCTGCGCGAGGCGGCCGTCGATCTTGCGGTCCCACTGCACGTGCGATCCGAGGCCGGCAGGCACGCCGTACGCGAGCACCTCGACGACGCCGCCGAGCGTGTCGCCGTCCTTGTGAGCGGCATCCACCTCGGCGACCATCAGTGCAGAGGTCGCCGGGTCGAAGCAGCGTAGCGGGTCGGCGTCGAGGGTGTCGACATCGGACGGAAGCGGAAGCGGCGAGCCGTCCGGCACCCGTACCGGACCGATGGCGAGCGTGTGGCTGACGAACGTGATGCCGAGCTCGGCCAGGAACGACTTCGCGATGGCGCCGAGCGCAACGCGCGCGGCGGTCTCGCGCGCGCTCGCACGTTCGAGCACCGGCCGCGCCTCGTCGAAGCCGTACTTCTGCATGCCGACCAGGTCGGCGTGACCTGGCCGCGGACGGGTCAGCGCCGCACCACGACCGGTCGCGAGCTTCTCGGGGTCCACCGGCTCCGGGCTCATAACGTCGACCCACTTCGGCCACTCCGTGTTGCCGATGCGCAGTGCGATCGGGCTGCCCATGCTGAGGCCGTGGCGAACGCCGCCGGAGAACGCCAGCTCGTCCTGTTCGAACTTCATACGGGCGCCACGGCCGTAGCCGAGCTTGCGCCGCGCGAGATCGGCACGCACGTCGTCGAGTGTGACCGGCACACCGGCCGGGAGGCCTTCGAGAACGGCGACGAGTTCGGGGCCGTGCGATTCCCCTGCGGTGAGCCAACGAAGCATGGTGTCAATTCTGGCACGCTGCGCGAGGCCGTCCCGCTTCGTGGGATGTCGCCTCAGCGGCGCCCGGACGCGTCGAGTCCCACCGCGGAGAGCATGGCCTGAAGCACGTCCGACTCGTGCGGCACCTCGCGCTCGGGGTCGCCCATCACGAAGACGCGAACCTGCAACAGCGCCTGGTGCACGAGCATGGCCAGCCCGGAGAGCGGAGCCGTGCGCCCGCCGCGCGCCCGAGCGAGGAGGTTCCACACCTTCACGACCTCCGTGGGCCACGGATCATAGGCGACATCGAGCAGAAGCACGCCTTCTCCTGCGGCCGCGGCCGTCGCCTCGCCGCTGACGATGTCGTGAGCGGCTCCCGCCGCGCCTGCCGAACCCGGGAGGGTGCTGATCACGAGATCGGGCCGCTCGGCGGCATCCTCACCGAAGCGGCGGATGTCGACCCTCAGCCCGACGGCGTGACCCAGTTCCACCAGGTGGGCGGCGCGACCGGGCTCACGTACCTGCACCGTCACCAGTTCGGCGCCGAGCTCCGCCGCGGACATCACCGCCGACGCGGCAGTGGCTCCCCCACCCCAGATCAGAACCGACTTCGCCCGCGTCGTTCCGGCTGCCGCCAGCGCGCGCACGATGCCGGCGACGTCGGTGTTGAATCCCCTGAGCATCCGCTCGCCGGCGGCATCCGTGTCGAACAGGATTGTGTTGGCGGCGCCGGTGAGCCGCGCCGTCGCGTCGAGCGATGCCACCAGCGGAAGAACCGACTGCTTGAGCGGCATCGTCAGCGAGAGGCCACGCCAGGCATCCGACCGCGAGGCGACGAACGCCGCGAGGGCGTCGGGTGTGACATCCGCCCGGCCGTAGTTCCAGTGAAGGCCGAGCACCGCGTACGCGGCCGAGTGCAGAGCCGGCGATTGCGAATGGGCGATCGGCGAGCCGAGCACGGCCAGCTCGCGCACGCCGTCACTTGCAGTAGGCATCGTTCGCCGCGCTCGCGTTGCACCAGTCCTGAAGCTGCTGAACGGCCGCCTCGTGCTCCGACTCGGTCTGCGAGAACACCGTCGTACCGTTCTTGAGGTCGACGGTCACGAAGTACAACCAGGGCCCGGGCGTCGGGTTCATCGCCGCCTTGATCGCGTCGTCGCCGGGGTTCGAGATCGGACCGACAGGCAGGCCGTCGTGCGCGTACGTGTTGTAGAGGTTGTTCGCGTCGGCACGTTCTGCGTCCGTCGTGAACACGGTCTTCACTCCCGCACCGTAGGCCACAGTGGCGTCGGACTGGAGCGGCATGCCCTGGTCGAGCCGGTTCTGGAACACCCGGGCGACCTTGCCCATGTCCGCGACACTGCCGGCCTCCCTCTGAACGACCGACGCCAGGGTGACCGTGTTCCAGCGCTTGTCGGCGGGCACGCCGTCTTGGTCGAGCGCCTGGAACGCGCGGTCGACGAGTGTCTTGACGACGGTCTTGGCGTCGACGCCCGGGTTGAAGGTGTAGGTGGCGGGGAAGAGGAACCCGTCGAGGTTCTTGGCCTGCGCCGGCAGCCCGAAGTCGGAGGGCTTCGCCGCAGCCTGCAACTGGGCGAGCGGAATACCCGTGGTCTTCGAGAGCGCGGGCAGGATGTTCGCCTCGGTGTCGCCCTCGGGGATGGTCACCGTGCGTTCCAGCTTGTTCTTCGGGTCCTGCAGCGCGGAGAGGGCGGCCTTGGCGCTCATCTCCTTCTTGACCTGGTACACGCCCGGCTGGAACACCGGATCGGGCTTGGTCTGCAGGAGCAGCGAGTAGAACGCGTCATACGTCTTGACCACGCCTGCCTTCTGCAGGGTGTTGGCGACGTCGCCGCCGTTCTGGCCGTCCTTGATCGTGATGGTCACCGGAGTCGTTCCCGAACCGGTGTAGTCGTTGGGCTCGTTGAGCGCGAGAAGCTTTCGGACTTCGGGCTGGAACGCGCTCCAGACGTAGGCTCCCGCTCCGGCGAAGAGGCCGAGGATGACCACGACGACGATCGTGACGACGAGCCAGCGACGCTTCTCCTTGCGGGGCGGCGCACCGCCGGAGTCCGAGCCGGAACGGCCACCGCGCTTGCCCTGCTTTCCGTCCGTCGGATACTCCAGGCTCGACCACACGTGCGGACGGGTGTCCGTCGAGACTGGCTCGCCGGCTTCGGCTGCCGTGCGCCCTGCCGACGTGCCGTGCGGCTCATCCTGCGCCTCGAGCGAGCTCCAGAACGACTGCTGGAATCCACCGTCGTCTGCGGGTTCCGCCGCCGGCTGCGCGTGCGGTGCCTCGGTTGGCGCCACTGACGATGCCTGGACCGGCGCTGGCTGGATCGGCGTCGTCGGCGTCGGCGCGGTCTGTCCGGCCGCGGCCCGCTCTGCACGCTCCCTGGCCTCGCGGCGGGTCATCGGCGGCCGCTCACCGTTGAGCGACGGGTCCGGCTGGGGGGAGCCGGGCGGAACGGGCTGGGTCACGACTGAGATCCTCTGTTCGGGTCCGCGAGAGTTCCTGGGGGCCTTCCGCTCGACCGTTCGGCATCGAGCGCGTGTTGCAAAATTACCGTCGCGGCTGCCTGATCAACGACAGACCGGGAGTTCCGCGTGGTGCGACCAGCGGCACGAAGTCCGGATTGCGCCGACACGGTAGACAGACGTTCGTCCACCAACCGCACCGGAATGCCGCACGCAACGGCGATCCTGTCGGCGAAGTCCGTCGCATCGTCGGTGGAGGCCGTGTGTGCGCCGGAGAGGGAAAGCGGTAGACCGACGATAGCCTCGACCGCTCCGAATTCCGTGACAAGCTCCCGAATGCGAGCTATGTCGCTGTCATCGTCCGCACGCCGTACCGTCTCGACCGGCAGCGCGAGCATGCCGTCGGGATCGCTCCGGCTGACGCCGATCCGCGCCTTTCCGACGTCGACGCCGACCCGAACCCCGGCACGCACGATGCGGCTATCCGATCGCCGTGCGTACAGACGCCAGCGCCGCGTCGATGACCGACGCGTCCGATCCGCCGCCCTGAGCGAGGTCGTCCTTGCCGCCGCCGCCACCGCCGAGCACAGATGCCGCGCCCTTCGCGAGCGGCCCTGCCTTGACTCCCGCATCGCGCGCGGCCTTGTTCGTGCCGACGATGACGACCGGCCGGTCGGACACCGTTGCGGCCAGCGCCACCACGGAAGCCTCGCTCCCGAGACGGTCGCGCACGGTCGTCACGAGCATCCTCAGGTCGTCGGCCGAACCGAGCGAACCGACGCTCTGCGCGACGAGACGCACGGCACCGACCCGTTCGACGCTCTCCAGAAGCGCGGGAACACGGTCGAGCACCGCGCGCGCCTCGAACGCTGCGATCTTCTTCTCCGCAGCCTTGAGGCTCGCCACCAGGTCGTTGATGCGCTCGGGAAGCTGCTCCCGGGGCGTCTTCAGCGATCCGCTGAGCTGCGAGACGATCGCGCGCTCCGTCGCCAGGTCGCGGAACGCCTCGATGCCCACCAGGGATTCGACGCGCCGGTTCGTCGAACCGACCGACGACTCGCTGATCAGGTTGATCATGCCGATCTCGGAACTCGACGACACGTGCGTTCCCGCGCAGAGCTCGCGCGACCAAGGACCGCCGATGTCGACGACCCGCACGACCTCACCGTACTTCTCGCCGAACAGCGCCATCGCGCCGAGGGCTCGCGCCTCGTCGAGCGGGAGCTCCCTCGTGACCACCTCGAGGTCGTCGCGGATCGCGTTGTTCGAGATCTCCTCGATCTCGGTGCGCGTCTCGTGCGAGAGTCCCTGGTTCCAAGAGAAGTCGAGGCGCAGGTAACCGGCCTTGTTGTACGAACCGGACTGGTGGGCGTTCGGGCCGAGCACCTGACGCAGCGCGGCGTGGATGATGTGCGTGCCGGAGTGCGCTTGTCGAGCACCGCGACGATAATCGGCGTCCACGACACTGGTCGCCGGGTCGTCGACTCCGACCTCTCCGTGCGTGACCTGCACGGTGTGGCTGATCAGGCCCTTGACGGGATTCTGCACGTCGAGCACCTCGAGCTCGTAGCCCGGGCCGAC
>JBQCJQ010000375.1:0-6766 GCA_051952615.1 Humibacter sp. | reverse complement strand
GATATCGGATGCCCCCGACGTCGCACTGCCGAGCACCGTTCGGATCTCGTAGTCCGCATCGGCATCGTCAGAGAACGTGTGGATCGCGTGTTTGCTCACAGCTGTCGCCTTCCTCGTTGACCGCGCTTGGGCGTGGCCGTACGAAGCCGGTCGTGCCCCCCACCTACGTTTCTATCGGCACAGCCGCGAATCGGGTAGACCTTTTGCGGCTGGGGGTCACCGACGACGCACGCGCAGCGCGGTTCGCAGCAACAGGCCGGCGACGCCGAGCGCGACCACCGTGAAGACGAAGATCAGAGTCGCCGTGGTGTAGACGGCCGGCGTCGCGCCGTACTGCAGCGTGCCGTACAGATACACGGTGAGCACGTTGACCGTCGGCGTCGAGAGGAAGTTCGCGATCACCACGTTGTCGAACGCGAACGTGTACGCGATGAGCGCGGCCGCACCGATGGCGAGCCCGAGCTGCGGGAGCACCACGAGGCGCAGGGTGGCGAGGCGGCCGGCACCGAGGTCGGCTGCGGCGTCTTCGATCTGGACATCCAGCGTCAGCACCCGCGCCCTGATCACGAATGCCACGACGGAGATGCTGGGCGGGGTGAGCGCCGCGATCAGCGGGAACTGCCCGAGCGGAATGTGCGTCTCTGTGTAGAAGAGCAGCAGCGAGACGCCGAGCACGGTCTCCGGAACGATGAGCAGGATGAACGTGAGTCCGGTCAGCACGCGGCGCACGGCCCGGCTGGGGTTGCGCACCTGCTCGATGCCGAGCACGGTGCCGATGACGACGGCGATGAGCGCGGCCCAGAACGAGACGACGAGGCTGGTGATCGTGGCCTGCGCGATGGTCGGATCGCCGAAGGTGTGCCCGTACCAGTCCCACGTGAACCCGGTGAACGCCGAGGTCTGCTTGCCGGCCACGCCGACGTTGAACGAGTAGACGACGGCCGTGGCGATGGGTGCGAACAGGAACACCACGGCGATGCCGTACCAGGTCCACAGCGCGATGCCGGTGGCCAGCGATGTCCTGAGCCTGCCGAAGGGACGCGCCCTGCGACCTCCGACCGGTGGATGCCCTGTGTCGCGCAGGAGTGCGGGGGCGGTCATCCTGCCGTCCCTTCGAATCCGCGCGTGAGGCGCACCAGCAGCGCGACGATCACCGCGACCGCGATCACCAGCAGCACGACCATCGCGGAGCCGAGCGCGTAGTTCTGCGACTGCACGTACTGCGTCGAGATGGCCTGCGACAGGAACAGCCCCTTGTTGCCGCCGAGCAGCACGGGGATGACCAGCTCGCCGAGCATCGGAACGGCGGTCAGCAACGCAGCCGTGGCGATGCCGGGACGGCTGAGGGGGAAGATCACCGTCCAGAACGTCGCGGCGGGGGATGCGCCGAGATCGTGGCTCGCCTCGACGACCTCGGGCGGGATGCGGTCGAGCACCACGGCAAGGGCGATGATCGCGATCGGAAGGTACACCGCGATGCTGCCGATGATCACCGCCGGAAGCGAGTCGAGCACGGTGATCGGCGCGTGCAGGATGCCCACCGCGCGCAACAGCTGCTCGAGCGGGCCACCCTGCGCGAGCAGGATCTGCCACGACATCACCCTGATCAGCAGGCTGGCAAGGTACGGAAGCAGGATGATCGCGAAGGCGGCCACCTTGAATCGGCCGCTGCGCCGGGCGATCGCGTACGCGATCGGGTACCCGAGCACCAGGCAGAGCAGGCTGGTGCCGACGGCGAAGGCGAGGGTGCGCAGGAAGGTCTCGAGGTACAGCGGCCCGAGCGCCTGCACGTAGTTGTCGAGCGAGAAGCCGAGCTTCACCGAGCCGAATCCGCTCGTGCCGAACGAGTACACCAGCGTGAACCCCAGGGGCACCAGGAACAGCACGGCCAGCCAGGCCAGCGGTATGGCGGCGAGCACGTGGTCACCGCTACGCCTCATCCGCACATCCTCCCACCCCCTCTCCCCGCCATCCGGCTCCCGCCCGCCTCACACCCCCGCCACCCGGCTCCCGCCCGCCTGGGCGGGTCTCCACCGGAAACCGGAGTGATCGCGCTCTCCAACCGAATACCGAAGACTTGCTTCGGTATTCGTCGCAGTCTTCGGTTTTCAGGGGCGCGGGTGGAACGGATGCCGCGGGTGTCGGAGCCGCGGTGGCCGGGATGGCACGGATGGCCGGGTAGCCAGGTGGCCAGGTGGCCAGGGTGGGCCGGTGGGGGGTGGGGATTACGCGCCGGCGGCGGCCTGCACCTTGTTCTGGATGTCCTGGAACGCCGGATACGTGTCGGGGTTCACCACGAAGCTGCTCAGCTTCTCGAAGTCGACGCCGGTGCCGCCGAAGATTAGGTCCGACTGCTTGACGCCCGACGGCAGCTTGTCCTTCAGCCCGTTGAGCGACGCGGGGTAGCCGAGGTACACGGTCTCGTTCACCTGCACGGTCGGCGTCAGCTGGTATTTCAAGAACTGGTAGGCGCGATCCACGTCAGGCGCACCCTTCGCGATGGAGAAGCTGTCGACCCACAGTTCGCTGGTCGGCCCCGGCACGACCCACTTCAGCTTCGGGTTGAGCAGGATGGCGTTGCGGGCGGCCGCCTGGTTCGCCTGCGCCATCACGATGGCACCGCTCTTCAGCGCGTTCGGGTCGAACGCGGAGAAGGTCTTCACGTGCTTGGCGAACGTGGTGAGGAAGTCCTCGGTGCCTTTGATGTCGTCGACGTTCTTGGTGTTCCAGTCCTTGCCCTGCACCCAGAGCGCCGGGCCGACGGTCTCCTCGGCGGCACTCGTCATGCGGATGCGTCCGCTCGCGCCGCTCTTGGCGCCGGCGTCGAAGAAGTCTTGCCAGGTCTTGATCTCGCCACCCGTGGCATCCGGGTCGTAGACGACGCCGAGCAGACCCCAGTCCTTCGGGATGGAGTACTTGTTGTTCGGGTCGTAGTTGCGGTCGAGCAGCGACTGGTCGAGGTTCTTCAGGTCGAGCCGGTCGTGATCGAGCTCTTCGAGCAGACCCTTGTCGGAGATCTGCTTGATCCAGCTCGACGACGGCACGACGATGTCGTATCCGGCACCGGCAGCCGAGTTGAGCTTCGTGAACAGCGTGTTGTTGTCGGTGTAGGTGGAGATCTTCGGCGTCACGCCGTACTTCTTGGCGTAGGCGGCGAGGTCCTGGTCGCTGAAGTAGTCGGGCCAGGTGTAGATGTTCAGCTGATTCGTGAGGCTGGATGTCGAGCCTCCGCCGGCTGTCGGCGCGCACGCGGCGAGCAACGCCGCCAGAGGGGTGAGCGCCGCCGCACCGAGAACGGTACGACGGCTGACGAGGTGGGAGTCGACGCTGGGGCGCGCTGACGTGCTCATGGACGGGTTCCTTCGCTGCGGGAATCCGTTCAGAGGATCGTGTCGACGTGCGGATTCGGTGGGGAAATGTGCCTCACCTCAAAGGTAACCACCGCGGGCTCCGCCGACGCTGGGGCCGGTCACTCGGCGTAATGCCTCCTGACCGGCCCCGAAGCGCCCAGGTCAGACGCTTCTGCGAAGGAGCCTGATCAAGCCGACGACGACGGCGATGATCAGGATGATGATGCCGATCCAGATCAGGAAATTCGCGGCGTTCACGAAGATGCCGAGAAGCAGGAGCACGATTCCCACGATGAGCAATACTGCGGCTAGAGCAATCATGGAGCCAACACTGGCGCGGTGAAGCCCCTCGAGGAAACCCCTTGCGGCGGCAACCCGAAATGTGCTTCGGTTCGCGCGTGGTTGCGGGCGCGCAACGCGTGCGCGCGCCCGGATGGACCCGAACGAACGACGGGAGCGGGCAGGTGAAACCGACGGATGGTGTCGCTGTGGTGACCGGGGGAAGTGCGGGCCTGGGCCGCGCGATCGTGCGCGAACTGGCCGAGCGGGGATGGGCCGTCGCGGTTCTGGCGCGCGGGGCGGACGGAGTCGCGGGCGCGGTGACCGAGGCCGAGAACGCCGGGGCCCGAGCGATGGGCGTGGTGGTCGACGTCGCCGACAGGCAGGCTCTGGACGATGCCGCCGATCGCATCGAAGACAAACTCGGGCCGATCGCGCTGTGGGTGAACAACGCGATGGTCTCCGTGTTCGGCGAGTTCATGTCGACGCACCCGGATGACTTCGAGCGCGTCATCGCCGTCGACTTCCTCGGCTTCGTGAATGGCACGAGATCTGCGCTGAACCGCATGCTGCCGCGCGGGCGAGGGTCGGTCATCCAGGTCGGCTCCGCGCTGGCTCACAGGGGCATACCGCTCCAGGCCGGGTACTGCTCGGCGAAGCACGCGATCACGGGGTTCACCGAGTCGGTCGCGGCCGAACTGTCACACGGTGGCAGCGCGGTGACGATCTCGCAGGTCGACATGCCTGCCATGAACACGATGCAGTTCAGCTGGGTCAAGTCGTCGTTGCCCGAGCATCCGCAACCCGTGCCGCCCATCTATCAGCCCGAGGTGTGCGCGAAGATCGTCGCGGACGTCGCCGAGCGGCCCCGCAGACGCTCGTGGGTGGGTGAGAGCACGGTCATGACCATCGTGGGCAACCGCGTCGCGGGCAGGCTCGCCGACCGCAAGGCCGCCAGGGGCGGGTACTACGGACAGCAGACGGATGCCGTGCACTCACCGATGCTCGGCCCCAACCTCTACGCGCCGGTGCCAGGCGATCACGGAGCCCACGGCGTGTTCGACGACCGCTCGCTGAGCATCACCCCCGAGACGTGGCTGCTGCAGCACCGGAGGGGTGCGGCGATCGGGGCGGCGCTCGCCGCAGTGGCGGTCGGCACGTGGGCGTCGCTCCGGACTCGTCGCTGACGGCACCGCGACGGCTCAGCGCTGGTGCGCGCTCTGGCAGCCTCAGTGCTTGCCGTAGACACTCACCCGGATGTCGATGCGCACGCGCCCGCTCGGCGTCGTGGTCTGCGCGAACTGACGCGTGACGTGGTCCTCGTCCGGCGGCGCACCGGCAGCGAGCGGAGACGCCGCGTCGGCGGGCAGCAGCACGACGGCGTGCATGGTGGCGTTGCCGAAGGCATCCGCCTGGGATGACGTCGAGCTGACGACCGTCGTCGCGTCGGGCAGGTCGAGCGCGGAGAGCGCCGCGATCTCGTGCACCGTGAGGTCGGAGCAGGGGCGGGGATCCAGTGGCCCGACGAGGTAGCAGGACCCAAAGGCGGTGTCGTATCGGATGCCGTCCGCGATCGACCAGAGGGCGAAACCGCCGCCGACGAACGCGACGAGCAGCACGACCATGCCGGCCGCGAGCATCCAGAGCTGCGTTGCCGTGCGCGGCGGACGCCCGGGAGGCTCAGTGGGCTGAGCGCCGATCGGGGCGAAGAGGTCGTCGGACACCCCTAGATGGTCGCACGCCGGGTGGCTGGTCGCACGCCGGGCTAGGCCTCGGCCATCGCCTCCAGCTCGGCGCGCAGGATGGCGAGCTCGATGTCCCGATCGACGGGATCGAGCTTCTGCTGGGCGCCGGGTGCGTACTGCAACGCGTGGTCGACGAGCGATGCGCTGACCTCGTGCCAGGCATCCTGCCGCGCCTGCTCGACGAGCCCCAGCAGGTACTCCTCTTCGCCGGCCTTCTGACGCAGCAAGCTTGCCGCCTCGGTGGCCACCATCAGTCGATGCCGCACGTTCGCCTCGTCGCCGCGACGGTAGTCGTGCACGTGCTGCGCCTTGCCGACCCTGCCGATGGTGTTCGCGAGCTCTTCGGTGAGGCGGTCGGATGCTTCCTGCGACTCGTCGGCGAGCTCGTTGAACGCGGCGGATGCCTGTGGCAGGTATGCCCGAGCGTCGTACGCCTCCGGCGACACGATCGCACCGACGGCGATCTCGTTCTTGAGTCGCATGCGCACCGCGTACTCCGCGATCATCAGTCCTTCCGAGACGGACTGCTCGACCGTCGCGGTCGGCCGCTCGGCGATCGCTGCGTCGTTGTACGGCGTGAGGATGCGGCGCTTGCGCCATGGGAACCAGGCCACTGCACCTCCTCTTTTCGCCGACGTTAAACGCTACCGGGCGAAGGCCAGAGACGGGCGTTTGGGATCGTTGTCGGGCTGAGTGCCCCTTCACGGAGGGTTGCCCCTCCACGGAGAGTACTGTCGGGGTGCGACGAACGGGAGTGCGGATGACCATCGAGCGTGACATCGACCTAGCCGACGGCCGAGTGGTGCGCTCATGGGACACGGGATCTTCCAGCGGAGATCTCACGATCATCTGGCATCACGGAACCCCCCAGACCGGCCGCATCCTTCCGCCGATCCTCGGGGCGGCCGCCGCGCGGGGCATCCGTGTCGTCTCGTGCGCCCGCGCCGGCTACCCGGGCACCTCGGCGTTGCCAGGTCGCACTGTGGCGGATGCCGCCGCCGATGTCGTCGCGGTCGCCGACGAGCTCGGGCTCGAGCGCTACGCGACGGTTGGTGCGTCGGGCGGCGGGCCGCACGCGCTGGCGTGCGCGGCGATCGATGATCGGGTGTTCGCGGCGGTGACCTTCGCGAGCATCGCTCCCTACACGGATGACTACCCCTGGTTTGCCGGGATGGCATCGCCTGGCGGGCTCGAGTCGGGGCTGAAGGGCCGCGACGCACGCCGCCTCTATGGGGACACCGCGGAGTTCGACCCGTCGGCGTTCATCGACGCCGACTGGCAGGCTCTCCAGGGCACGTGGACCTCGCTCGGAGCTGACGCCAACCGAGCCTCGGCGCTGGCGACGATCGACGGCGGCATCCCGTGGGGCGAGATCGACGACGACGTGGCGTT
>JBQCJQ010000374.1:0-12451 GCA_051952615.1 Humibacter sp. | reverse complement strand
CGGATCTCCTCGAGCTGCACTTCCGTCGGGTCCTGCGGGCTGCCCTGCGCGACCCAGACGGTGTGCGCGTTGCTGTGGTCGGCGTCGATGCGGAAGTGCTCGACGACGTAGCTGCCATGCTGCAGGCCGTTGACACGCACGGTGACGTCGGCGGCTTGGTCATCCACGCTGTACTGATCGTCGGTGCGACGGAAGACGAGAAGGGCGATGTCGCCGTCGTCGGTGCGGGTGGCGAGAACGTCGACCTCCTCCGGCGGCACGCCCGGTGCGATCGCGTCGAGGTCGGAGACCTGCCAGCTGCGGTCGGAGACGGCCGGGAGCCTGGTCGTGCCGAGGCGGGCGAACATGCGGTACGCGTTGAGCAGCGGCTTCTCGACCCGGTTCGCGGTGAGGAAGGCGCGCGTGCCCTCGAACATGCGCTCACCCTCGAAGTAGAAGCTCCAGGTCGTGGCCTCGTGCACCTGAGCGGTCTCGAGCGAGTTGAGGTCGAGGATCTTCTTCATCAGGCTCGCCTGGAAGACCGGGTAGTACTCGGTGTTCTGGAACCGGAAGTTCGAGTTGTCGTAGACACCCCAGTGAGCGGGCACGCCCGCGTCGCACTCGTCGACGATCGCGGGCAGCGATGCGAACTGCGGGAACTCCGCCATCACGCGCAGCAGCCTGCGGATCTCGTAGAGCATCTTGAGCGTCTGCGGCGACTGCTTCTGCGGCGCCTCGGCACCGATGGGCCCGTAGGTTCGCCACGGCACGAAGTTGGAGCCCTTGGTGTGGAACGAGACGAAGTCCAGCGGGAGGTCGTTCTCGGCGACGAAGGCGAGGAACTGGCGCAGGAACCCGGCGCCGTTCGGGCCACCCGTCACGGTCGGGCCGCCGACGGATGCCGTCGGGAGCACACTGCGGATGGCGAGCGCCGTTGTCTCGTAGAGCGCGTCGAACTCCTCGGGGGTTCCGCGCCAGTAGTAGATGTCCGGCTCGTTCCACAGCTCCCAGAGCCAGGTCGACACCTCGGCCTCGCCGTAGCGCTCGACGCAGTGCTTGGCGAGAGCGGCAACCAGGCCGCCCCACTTCTCGTAGTCCTTGGGCGGGAAGCTCCAGTGGCCGGCCTCGTAGGCGCTGTAGACCGTCGGGCTGTCGACGAACGGGAAGTCCTCCGCGGCGCGGTCGGGCACGAGGTCGCGTGGGGTGAAGCCGAGCTCGACCAGCACGTGGTGGCCCGCGCCGACGATGGCGTCGTACGTCTGGTCGATGATGGTGAAGTCGTAGAACGGCACCCCATCGCGCTCGTGGTAGACGTTGCCGCTGCCCTGGTGCGGCAGGCCGAAGCCGGTGCCGTTGATGAAGGCGTAGTGCGGGCGCACGTGGAACGGCACCGGCGTGACCTCACCGAAGGTCCCGAGCAGGTGGCGGCCGGTCGCGGTGTACGTCCAGTTGATCTCGTCGTAGCCCAGGCTGGCCCAGATCGGCTTGATGGGCTGACCCTCGGAAGAGGCATCCACCTCGATCGTTGCGTTGTGCACGTGCGGCGCCGTCGGGTCGTGCGGTGCTGCGTTGGGGAAGAGTGTGCTTGCCTCGGCCCCTGGGTTCTTGTCCTGCGCAGCGGTCGCGGTTTCGGTGGGCATGCCGGTCCTTTCGATGGGAGGTAGTTCGTGAGGCGCCGCGTCCGAGGACGCGGAATGGTGCTACTTGATGGCGCCGACGGCGAGGCCGCCCTGCCAGTAGCGCTGCAGGCTGAGGAAGGCGACGATGAGCGGGATGATCGACACGAGCGATCCGAGGATGATGAGGCTCCACAGCGACGTCGTGCCCGTGCCGCTCGCGGAGTTGGCGAGCCCGTCCCACAGCCCGAGCCCGACCGTCACGGGAAAGAGGCTGTCAGAGGAGAGCACGGCGAGTGGCAGGAAGTAGTTGTTCCACGTTCCGACGATCGACAGCAGCAGCACGGTGACCACCGCGGGCCGCAGGAGCGGCAACGACACCGTCAGGAACGTTCGCAGCTCTCCCGCTCCGTCGACGCGCGAGGCGTCGAGCAGCTCATCGGGAATGGCGTCGGTGGCGTAGACCATCATGAGGTACACGCCGAAGGGGTTCAGCAGTGAGGGCAGGATGACCGCCCAGATGGTGTTCGTCAGCCCGAGCTGCGACAGCAGCGCGAACGTCGGGATCACGAGTGCCGTCAGCGGCACCATGACCGACCCGAGCAGCAGCGCGAGGCTGATCCGCTTGCCGGCGAAGGCGTACTTGGCGAAGCCGTAGCCGGCCAGCACGGCGAGGATCGTCGAGCCTACGCCGCCGCTCAGCGCATAGAGAAGGGAGTTGCCCAGCCATCGCAGGTAGATGCCGCCGTTGTAGGTGAACAGCTCCCCGAGGTTGCCGAACAACGCGAATGTCTTGTCGAACCAGAGGGCGCCGCCCGTTCCGGAGAACAGACCGTGGGCATCCTTCGTGCTGGCGACGATGAGCCACCACAGCGGAAGCAGGAAGTAGATCACCAGCACGACGAGGAAGATGTGCGAGCCGATTCGAGGTTTGCGCCGCGCGCGGGTGGTGCCAGGGGCGGCGATCTTCTCGCTCGCTCGGATTCCGATGCTCGTCATTAGATGACCCGTCCCTTCTTACGGGTGGCGAAGAGGAAGATGTACACGCCGATGAACACGATGAGCCCGAGCGCGAACGAGATCGCCGACGCGTAGTTGATCTGCGAGTTCGTGAACGCGAGGTTGTATGCGTACATGTTGGGCGTGAACGACGGCGTGATGACGCCGTTGGATGACGGAGCGAGCACCTGCGGCTCGGTGAAGAACTGCAGCGTTCCGATCAGGGCGAACACCAGGATGAGCACCATCGCGGAGCCGACCATCGGCACCTTGATGCGCAGTGCGATCTGCCACTGGCTCGCGCCGTCGATCCTCGCCGCCTCGTAGAGCGACTTGTCGATTCCCTGCAGAGCGGCGTAGATGATGATCATGTAGTAGCCGCTCCACTGCCACGTCACGACGTTGAGCAGGGCGCCGAAGACGGCGTGCGGACCGAGCAGATTGATCTCCGGCGCGTGGAACAGCGACGTGAGCTGGCTCAGCGGACCGAACGACGGGCTGTAAAGGAAGCCCCACATCAGGGCTCCGATCACGGCCGGCACGGCGTACGGCACGAAGATCATCAGGCGTGAGAACCTGGCGAGCTTGGTCGCGACGGTGTCGAGCACGAGCGCGGCCGACAGCGAGACCAGCATCTGCAGCGGGATCAGCACGAGCGAGAAGACCGCGACGAACAGCACGCCGCCGAGGAACTCGGGATCGGTGAAGGCCTTGGCGTAGTTGCCCAGGCCGCTGAACGTCGTGCCGGTGGCCAGCCCCTTGGTGAAGAGGCTCAGGCCGAAGGCGTATGCCAACGGCGCGACGAGGAACACCAGGAACACCACGCCGAACGGTGCGACGAAGAACCAGCCGACGACCTTGGGCTTGATGCTCCTGCCCCGCGGGGCCGTCCTCCTCTGAGAGGACGACCCCACGGTGACGGTGGAATTGGCGCTGGTCATCACTTCGTCTTGACGGTGAAGCCCTGCGACTTGGCGTAGGAGTCGATGGTGGACTGCAGAGAGGCCAGTCCGGCGGACGCACTCTGGTCACCACCTGTCGTCTTCGTGAGCATGGCCGTCACCTGCTGGTAGTAGTAGTCCTGGAACGGGCTGTAGCCCTGGCCCTTGTAGGCGTCGGCGGTCGGGATCCAGACCTCTTTGTTGGCCTGCTGCCCGCCGAAGAACGGGTCCTCGGCGTTCACGAACCATGGTGCCTTCTGCGCCTTGAGGTGCTGCGGGAAGTGCGCACCGAGAAGGTCGGCGTTCTCGTTGCCGAACAGGTTCAAGGCGACCTCGGCGGCGGCGTGCGGCACCTTGGACTGGGTGGACACCGCGTAGGTGGAGCCACCCCAGTTCGTCTGGATCGGCGAGCTGCTGTCCCACTGCGGCAGCATGGCGACCCGCCACGGGCTGTTCGCGCCCTTGGGGAAGCCCGCTCCCGTGAGGTGCCCCGGCTCCCACGATGCAGCGATGAAGGTCGCGATCTTGCCGGAGGAGAGGCTGCTCACGAAGTCGGTGGACGACTGACCCGTCGTGACCACTTCGCCGCTCTTCACGAGGCCGTCCCAGTAGTTGAGCACCTTGCGGGTCGCCGCCGTGTTGATGTCGACGCCGAGCTCGGTCTTCTTGTCGATGTTGTAGCTGAACGGGTCGGCGCCGGCCTGGATGAACATGGCCTGCGTGAACGCGGGCGTGTCGTTCGGCCAGTCACCCATCGCCGGACCGCCCGCGGCCTTGAGCTTTGCGGCGTCGGCTGCATACTCGGCCCAAGTCGTCGGGGGCGTGAGGCCGTACTTGTCGAAGATGTCCTTGCGGTACATCATCGCGACGGGACCGCCGTCATCCGGGATCGCGTAGATGGATCCGTTGCTGGAGATGTCCTTCAGCGTTCCCGCGGAGAAGTCGCTCTTCCACTTGTCCGCGCCGTAGTCGCTCAGGTTCACCAGCGCGTCCTTGATCAGGAAGCTGTTCAGGTGGTCCGTCTCGAGCATGACGACGTCGGGCGCGCCCTTGCCGGCCGAGATGGCGGTCGAGAACTTCTGGTACTCGGCCGCGCCGGCTCCCGCGTTGGTCCAGCAGATCTGCACGTCCTTGTGCGCGTTGTCGAACGCGTCGACGGCGACGGGCAGCGTGGGCGACCATCCCCAGAGGGAGACGCGCGTGGCATCCGGATACACGATCTTGTTGTCGCAGTTCGTCGGCTTGTCTGCCTGCGCCTGCGGCTTGTCGGTGGCGGGAACCGCGGATGTCGAGCCACCGCCCGACCCGCTCGGGGAACAGCCGGCGAGCGTCGCCACGACGGCGATGCCCACCAGGGCGATGAGTGCCTTCTTCTTCACGCGAAAAACTCCTTCGTTCGAGATCGACCGGAGCCGCCATGGCAACGACCGTTGACGCGTACGGCGGGTCGGCAGCGACCCGCGAAGTGGTACTCGGACATGGTGTCTTGTTGACTGCAGATTGTCAACCGTAGATTGTTTACAATCATAAAATCCCGTTTTGTGGGAAGGTTTCGACATGACTGTCTCCGGCTTGACGGCGACCCCGGTGGTCCAGCCGTCTTTGTCACACAACGTGCTCGACGCGCTACGCACGATGATCAGCAAGGGTCAGCTTCAGCAGGGCGAGCACCTGAAGGAGGCCGAGATCGCGCAGGCGCTCGGCGTCAGCCGGGGACCGGTGCGCGAGGCGCTCAGCCAGCTCGCCAACGAGGGCTTCGTCGAGCTGCGAAGACATCGCGGCGCTTTCGTGGTCGAGCTGACCCGCGCCGACATCATCGAGGTCTACACGCTGCGGCTCGCGCTCGAGCGACTGGCGATCGAGCGGGCGGCCGAGCGGATGACGCCGGAGCTGTTCGCCGAGATGGACGCCATCCTCGATCGCATGAAGGCCGTCCGCGACGGCTACGAAGCCGCAGCAGCCACCCAGCTCGACCTCGAGTTCCACGACCTGCTCTACAAGGCGGCCGATCATCGTCGGCTCGAGAACTCGTGGGAGCACATTCGCAGCCAGGTCGAGTTCTTCCTGAACGCGCGCAACGAAACGTTCCGCGATTTCCTGCAGGTCGGCTACCTGGAGCACGCTGAGCTGCGCGACGTGCTGGCCAAGGGAGATGCGAAGCTAGCAGGTACCGCCATCCAGGAGCACCTCGACGGCGCGTACAACCGCCTGCTCGCCACCCACCCGCAAGATCCGCCGGGCTCGGCAGAGTCGGAAGCAGGCACAGGCACCATGAGAAGGAGCACTCCGTGACCGCTGCGCAAGACTGGACCGACCAGGACTGGAACCCGGATTCCTGGACATCCGACACCTGGCCCATCGCGGTGTGCTTGCACGGGTTCCCGCCGGTGAGCGCGGACGGCGTCGCACTGCACGACGCTCCCGCCGAGGTGTGGGATGACATGTTCGACCAGATCGAGGCTGCAGGGTTCACCCTCGCCGAGCTCGCCGACAGCCACGTGCGCCCAGCAGACCTCTCGCCGTCGCGTCGCGACGAGTTCCTCGCCATCGCGAAGTCGCACGGCGTGGGCATCCCGTCGGTGCACCTGCAGCGCCAGAGCGTCATCATGCCGGGGCACGAGGAGAAGAACCTCGCGTACGCGCACCGCACCATCGACGCGGCTGCCGAGTGGGGCATGAAGGTGTTCTCGACCGGCCTGCACCAGCCGTTCTCCGACGCGCAGCGCAGGGCGCTCTGGTTCTGGACCGCCCCCGGGCCGGTCGACCCCGATGACCCCGAGGTCTGGAACGCCGCGGTGTCGCACATCCGCGAGCTCGGCAAGCACGCGGCGGAGGTCGGGCTCCCCCTCTCGCTCGAGCTGTACGAGGACACCTACCTCGGAACCGCCGACAGCGCCGTGCGCTTCGTCGAGGAGGTGGGCCTCGACAACGTGGGGCTCAACCCGGACGTCGCGAACCTGATCAGGCTCCACCGTCCGGTCGAGGACTGGCGGGAGCTGTTCGCGAAGACCATGCCATACGCGAACTACATTCACGTGAAGAACTACACGCGCGATGAGTCGGGCGACGGTACGTGGGCGACCTCGTCGCCGTCGACGATGGAGACCGGGCTCATCAACTACCGGCACGTGCTGCGCGACGCCGTCGCCGCGGGATTCCGCGGCATCATCATGACGGAGCAGTACGGTGGCGACAGCCTCGGCGTGTGCGCGACGAACCAGCGGTACATCCGCTCCGTTCTGTCGACCGCGAGGTTCGGCACCCCCGCCACGGCTTCGACCACCGCTTCGACCCCCGCCACCGCTTCGGAAGGAACCACCAAGTGAACCCGCTCACGATCGCCGTCGTCGGCTCCGGCTACATGGGAGGAGGCATCGCGCAGGTGCTCGCTCTCGCCGGCCACACGGTGCGCATCGCCGACATCTCCGAGGAGATCGCGCGCGCCAACCTCGCGAGGCTCGACAAGGAGACCGCCGAGTTCGTCGCCGACGGGCTGTTCCCCGCCGATGCCGTCGAGGGCGTGCGTGCGCACATCAGCGCCGCCGCGTCCATCGAGGAGGCCGTCGCAGGCGCCGACTTCATCGAGGAGGCGGTGCCGGAGAAGATCGAGATCAAGCACGACACACTGCGTCGCATCAGTGCCGCAGCGCGTCCTGACGCGGTCATCGGGTCGAACACGTCGACCATCCTGATCGGGTCGCTCGCCGAGGCCGTGACAGGGCCGGAGCGGTTCCTCGGCGTGCACTTCTCGAACCCCGCGCCGTTCATCCCGGGCGTCGAGGTCATCCCGCACGAGACGACGGGCGCGGATGCCGTCGCGCTCGCCAGCGCCGTCGTGGAGTCGACCGGCAAGCTCGCGGCGCCGGTCAAGGATGCCACCGGCTTCGTGCTGAACCGTCTGCAGTACGCCCTGTTCGAGGAGGCCGCGAAGATCGCCGACGAGGGCATCGCGTCACCGACCGACATCGACACGATCGTGCGAACGACCTTCGGGTTCCGGCTGCCGTTCTTCGGGCCGTTCGCGATCGCCGACATGGCTGGACTTGACGTCTACGCCTTCTGCTTCGAGTCGCTGCAGACCCGCTGGCCCGAGCGTTTTGCGACCCCGCCGTCGTTGAAGGAGCACGTGGATGCCGGCGAGTTCGGCACGAAGTCGGGAGCGGGCTACCTCGACATCCCGGCCGGCCGCACGCCGGAGCTGGTGGCGTATCGCAACCGTGCGTACGTCGCGATGCAGAAGCTCCTCGACGACCTCGGCCCCGCGCCCCTCTGATCGCTGCTTGCGCCCCCACCCGCTGGTTGAGGACATCTCAACCGGGGTCAGCTGGTCGTCGCGAGGCGCTCGGAGACCGTCGCCATGTGCACCGCCATGGCCGACGCGGCGGCGTCCTCGTCGTGACGGGTGATGGCGTCGAGGATCGCGGCGTGCTCGTCGATGGCGCGCTGCACCCCTGCCTCGTCGCGCACGGCGGGGTTGGCGTAAACTTGGAGCAGCGACCGGGCGACTCCGAGTAGGTCGACCAGCATGGTGTTGCCCGTCGCTGCGCCGAGCGCGCGGTGGAACTCCAGGTCGGCGCGCGCGAAGGCGGAGAGGCTGCGAGTGCCGACCCGCATGCGCTCGAGATTGTGGGCGAGTGCATCGAGGTCCGACTCCTGCGCTCGGGAGGCCGCGAGGCGAGCCGTGTAGATCTCGAGCCCGGACCGCAGTTCGACCAGCTCGGCGGTGTTGCGCTCACCGATGAGCATCCCCCAGCTCAGGGTCTGCGGCAGCAGCTCGCTCGCGGTGCCGCGCAGGTAGCTGCCCGACCCGGGGCGCACGTCGACGATGCCGAGGATCTCCAGAGCGGCCAACGCCTCGCGCACGGCGGAGCGTCCCACCCCGAGTGTCGTGGCCAGCTGCCGCTCGGGGGGAAGCCTGGTTCCCGGTGCCACCTGTCCGCTCATGAAGAGGTCGAGCATCCGTCCAGCGACGTCGGAGACCGGCGACCCCGACGGCATCGAACCGAGAGCCGCGACGAGGTCCGCCTCGTTTCCGGGACGATGAGCTGGCATGCGTACAACCTATCGCCGCACCACAGCCCCCAACCGCGCCACGTGCGCGCCATTGCGCCACTTCTGCTGGCGAAATAGCGCGCAAATGGTGCAATAGTCGGCCGGCCGGGTAGCTGGCTGGTCGACCGTCCGAGAAGTCGTGCCATCTGGCCGAGAATTGGGTAGTGGCTCACCGCCGAGCGCCCAGCCGCTCGCCTTGCAACCGGTCAACCGGTTTGCCAGACTGTCACAGTATTCGCCGTGAAGGGAACACAAGGATGACCCGCCTGTGGAATGACCCCGCCGACTTCGTCGACGAGATGCTCGACGGCTTCGTGGCGGCCAACGCACGGTCCGTGCGCCGCGTCTCGGGAGGCGTCGTGCGCAGCACGGTCGTGCCTGATGGGCAGGTCGCCGTCGTCATCGGCGGCGGCTCTGGTCACTACCCCGCGTTCGGCGGGCTGGTCGGTCCGGGCCTCGCGCACGGTGCGGCGATGGGCAACCTCTTCGCGTCGCCGTCCGCGCAGCAGGTGCACTCGGTCGCGAAGGCGGCCAATGCAGGCGGCGGCGTACTGCTCAGCTACGGCAACTACGCGGGTGATGTTCTCAACTTCGACGCGGCGCAGGAGAGGCTGCGCGCCGAGGGCATCCCGTGCCAGACCGTCACGATCACGGATGACGTCGCCAGCGCGGCACCGAACGAATCGCAGAAGCGCAGGGGCATCGCAGGCGACCTCACCGTGTTCCGCATCGCTGCGGCCGCCGCGGAGGCGGGCGCAGACCTCGACGAGGTGGTGCGCGTCGCGAGGCTCGCGAACGAACGCACCCGATCGTTCGGCGTCGCGTTCTCCGGATGCACGCTTCCCGGCGCAGCGCAGCCGCTCTTCACGGTGCCGGAGGGCCGCATGGCGATCGGCCTCGGCATCCATGGCGAGCCGGGGATCGAAGAGACCGACATCCCGACCGCCGACGGCCTTGCCGAGCTGTTCGTCGACCGCCTGCTCGCCGAGGTGCCGGAGGGCGTCGAGGTCGAGGGTGCGAGGGTGGTGCCGATCCTCAACGGGCTCGGCTCGCTGAAGTACGAGGAGATGTTCGTCGTCTACCGCAGCATCGCTCGGCGACTGGAGGCTGCGGGCATCGAGGTCGTCGACCCGCACGTCGGCGAGTACTGCACGAGCTTCGACATGGCGGGCACCTCGCTCACCCTGTTCTGGCTGGATGACGAGCTCGAACGCCTCTGGCAGACGCCGGTCGACACCCCCGCCTACCGTCGCGGCTCGGTCAGCTCGACCCTTCTGGCCGACACGGCGCAGGGTGCCGACGACGCAGACGAGACGGATGTCATCCCCGCGTCCGATGAGGCCTCGCGCGCCTGCGCGGCGCGGGTGCGCGACGTGCTCGACACCATCGTGGCCACGATCGACGCGAACGCCGACGAGCTGGGCCACATGGACTCGATCGCCGGCGACGGCGACCACGGCATCGGCATGCAGCGCGGATCGCACGCCGCACGCGACGCCGGCGCCGCAGCCGTCGAGGCCGGGGCCGGAGCGGAGACCACGCTGAGCCGCGCCGCGGCCGCCTGGGCGGACAAGGCCGGCGGCACCTCGGGGGCGCTCTGGGGGGTCATCCTCGAGGCCGTCGCATCGAAGCTCGGCGACCAGGGGGCATCCGACCCGGAAGCCGTCGCCTCGGGCGTCGCGGATGCCAGCGCAGGGGTGATCGCGTACGGCAAGGCTCAGCTCGGCGACAAGACCATGGTCGACGCCCTCGTTCCCTTCAGTGCCCGACTGAGCGAAGCGGTTGCGGGCGGCGAGAGCCTCGCCGTCGCGTGGGCCTCCGCCGCCGAGACCGCCACGAAGGCCGCAGCAGACACGGCCGACCTGCTCCCCCGGCTCGGCCGTGCACGCACCCACGGCGAGCACAGCATCGGCACCCCCGACCCCGGCGCGGTCTCGCTCGCACTCATCGCCACGGCGATCGGCGAGCTGCTCGCGTCAGCCTGACCCCATCGCCTGACCCCATCGCCTGACCCCATCGAAGGAAAGAGGAACACATCATGGCAGAACCCCTGCGCCTCGTCATCGGCAGCGACGATGCCGGCTTCGACTACAAGGAGATCCTCAAGGCCGACCTGGAGAAGAACGACGGCGTCGCATCCGTCGTCGATGTGGGCGTCGACGCGTCGGGCCACACCCCGTACGCCAAGGTCGCGATCGAGGCCGCCGAGCGGGTCGCCCGCGGCGAGGCGGACCGCGCCCTGCTGTTCTGCGGTACCGGGCTCGGTGTCGCCATCTCGGCGAACAAGGTGCCGGGCATCCGTGCCGTGACGGCGCACGACAGCTACTCGGTCGAGCGCGGCGTGCTCTCCAACAACGCCCAGGTGCTCACGATGGGCCAGCGCGTCGTCGGCATCGAGCTGGCCCGCCGCCTGGTGCGCGAGTGGCTGACCTACCGCTTCGACGAGTCGTCGCCGAGCGCCGCGAAGGTCGCCGTGATCGACGAATACGAGAGCACCGGCTCCTGCTGATCCGCGGATGACCCACTCGACCGACACCCCACAGGAGCGGTGATGGCACAGCTCACCGTCGGCGTGAGCCTGAAGACCTACTTCGGGCACGCCAGGGCGACACGGTGGTTCGCCGAGGTGGCCCAGAGCGTGCGCGAGCACGATGCCGTCTCCTCAGGAGAGGTCGAGTTCTTCGTCATCCCGACGTATCCGCAACTGCTGCCTGCACTCGACACGTTCAGTGGCACCCCGGTGCTGATCGGCGCGCAGGACGTCTCCGAGTTCGAGCCCGGCGCCTACACCGGCGAGGTCACCGCGTCGGAGCTGGCCGAGATCGGCGTGAGCCTCACCGAGATCGGGCACGCCGAGCGGCGACGCCTCTTCGGCGAGACCGACCGCGTGACGGCGGCGAAGGCCGCGGCATCCCTGCGGCACGGCCTCACCCCCGTGCTCTGCCTCGGCGAGACGGAGCGGTGGGATGCCCAGCGCGCGGCCTCCGCCACGGTCGAGCAGCTGCGCACCGACCTCGACGGCGCCCCGGCAGGACGCGTCATCGTCGCGTACGAGCCGGTGTGGGCGATCGGGGCTCCCGAGCCGGCGCCTGCCGAGCACATCCGCGTCGTCACGAGGGCGTTGCGCGCCGCGCTGGATGCCGACCCCGAGCGCGTCGGCTCGACGGTGATCTACGGCGGGGCCGCCGGCCCCGGGCTGCTCACCCGACTCGGCGACGACGTCGACGGCCTCTTCCTCGGACGCTTCGCGCACGACGTCGACAACCTCGTGGCGGTACTGGACGAGGCCGCGGCAGCAGCAGCCGCCCGACGAGGGAGCGTGGGCTCGTGATCGGCCTGGGCTCGTGATCGGCCTGCGCTCATGATCGGCCTGGGCAGCTACGCGTTCTTCTGGCAGCACTCCGACCGGGTTCCCGAGCCGCTGTCGCTGGCCGGCGCCTTCGAGCAGACCCGCGCGCTCGGCGTCGGGCTGTTCCAGATCTGCGACTACGCCCCGCTCGACGCCATGTCGGATGCCGAGCTCGCGGATGCCGCCCGTGCTGCCCGTGACCTCGGCTTGGTCATCCAGCTCGGCACCAAGGGCATCGAGCCCGAGCGCCTGGAGCGCTACCTGCGGCTGGCCGACCGGTTCGACGCGCGGCTCGTGCGGTCGATGCTGTACGGTCCAGACTCGCGGCCGTCGCTCGACGAGGCCGAGGCGTGGCTGCGGCGAGCGCTGCCCTCGTACGAAGCCGCGGGCGTGACGATCGCGCTCGAGACCTACGAGCAGGTGAGCACGGATGACCTCGCCGGCCTCGTCGAGCGCATCGACAGCCCAAGCCTGCGCATCTGCCTCGACCCGGCGAACGTCGTCGCCCGGCTGGA
>JBQCJQ010000373.1:0-10714 GCA_051952615.1 Humibacter sp. | reverse complement strand
CCGGCGTCGGCCTCCCAGCCGGACCATTCCGGAGCCACCCAGACACCCATCAAGCACCTCGTCGTGCTGTTCGACGAGAACATCTCGTTCGATCACTACTTCGGCACCTACCCGAACGCGGCGAACGTCGACGGCACGAAGTTCACCGCGGCCAAGGGCACTCCCAAGGCGAACACGATGCAGAACGCCGGGCTGATCGCGTCGAACCCCAACCTCTACGCTCCGCAGCGCCTCACGCCCGCCCAGGCGGTCACGTGTGACCAGAACCACGGCTACGGTCCCGAGCAGAAGGCCGTGAACAACGGCGCGATGGACAAGTTCGTGCAGAACACGAGCAAGGACACCTGCACGGGCATGTACGGAAGCCCGGGGCTCGCGATGGACTACTACGACGGCAACACCGTCACCGGTCTGTGGAACTACGCCCAGAACTACGCCATGAGCGACAACTCGTGGGACACCGTGTTCGGCCCGTCGACGCCCGGCGCGCTGAACCTGGTCTCCGGCCAGACCCACGGTGTCACCTCGATCGACCCGACGACGGGCAAGCAGACGGCGACGCCTGACCCCTACACCGTCGTGTCGCCCGACGCGAACGGCGTCGGCACCGTGATCAACGACCCCGACCCGGCGTACGACGACTGTGCGGACAACAACCACACGTCCACCAACGCGCTGGGCGCGATGTCTGGCAAGAACATCGGTGACCTGCTGAACGCCAAGAACGTGACGTGGGGCTGGTTCCAGGGCGGCTTCGCGCCGACCACCACGTGGAACGGCAAGGCAGGCAGCTACGCGGTCTGCGGTAAGACCTCGACGAACATCGCCGGCGCGGCATCCGTCGACTACTCCCCGCACCACAACCCGTTCGAGTACTACAAGTCCACGTCGAACCCGCACCACCTGCCGCCGTCGAGCAACAAGATGATCGGTCACACCGACCAGGCGAACCACCAGTACGACCTGTCCTCCTTCGACACGGCCCTCAAGCAGAACAACCTGCCTGCGGTGTCGTTCCTGAAGGCCGCCGAGGCACAGGATGGCCACGCCGGATACTCCGACCCGATCGATGAGCAGAACTTCCTCGTCAAGGAGATCAACGCCATCCAGAAGTCGCCGGAGTGGAAGAGCACGGCCATCGTGATCAGCTACGACGACTCCGACGGCTGGTACGACCACGTCGCACCGACCATCCTCAACTCGTCGCACGACGCCGCGAACGACTCCGCGATCTGCACCACTTCCACCGCTCCGGTGGCCGGTGGATACGCCGACCGCTGCGGTCCGAGCCAGCGCCTGCCCTTCGTGGTGATCTCGCCCTTCTCGAAGCAGAACTACATCGACCACACCGCCACCGAGCAGACGTCGATCACCAAGTTCATCGAGGACAACTGGAACACCGGACGCATCGGCGACTCGTCGTTCGACGCTCGTGCCGGTTCGATCCTGGGCATGTTCGACTTCGCCAAGCCGCAGCAGCGTGCCGTGCTCCTCGCTGACAACGGATCGGTGGCGAAGATCACCCACGTGACCGTTCCCGGTGCAGGCACCGGGAACAACGGCCACGGGAATGGCAACGGCCAGGGCCAGAACGGCAACGGCCAGGGCCAGAACAACGGAAACGGCCACGGCAACGGCCACTGAAAACACGGCTGAATAGCCGGGTAGCGTCAGGCGGCGTCAGCACGTGACGCTGCAAGAAGGGCCGAGGGACGCCAGCCCCTCGGCCCTTCCGCGCGCATCCGCGGTCACCCGACCGCGAGCGGCTCCTTCGCAGGTGCGACCGCGTCTTCGTCATCCCATCCCTCGACGTGCACGACCTCGCGGGAGCGGAAGTGGCCGACGAATTGCAGCACCAGGCCGAGCACGGCCCATCCGCAGAGCACGAGCAACGGGAACGCGATCGAGGCTTGCGTGAAGTACGAGAGGTCTCGCAGCAGCGTGGTGGCAGCGCCAGGAACGAACCACTGCCCGACGGCTCCCCACGGCTCGGGCAGGAACTGGGGAGGTTGTGCCGCGGATGACAGGGGATTTCCGATCAGCACGGTGACGACGGCTCCGACGGCAATGCCCGCTGGGCCGATCAGAGCGGACATCCCGACGATGAACGATGCGGTCGCGAAGACCGCCAGCGCCATCGCACCGAAGTTCGCGAGGAACGACCCCTGCAGAACGCCGAACCACGGCTGCAGCACGCTCACCACGATGGCTGCGGCGGCGAGCGCGTAGACCACGGTCGCGACGAGCCTGCGCCAGACGCCGGTCACCAGCACGGAGATGAGCACTCCACCGATCATCCCGCCAAGCGCAAGCGGGAACGCCGCCGTGGAGATGCCGGTTCCCCGCGAGTCGGTGCTCGCCAGGGGCACGACGTCGGTGAGCTTCACCGTCACCGACGGAACCGACGCCAGCGCTTGCAGCACCTGCTCACCCGTCGCGCCCTTCGCCGCCGCCGCCTGAGCGCCCGCCTGAGCCGCCGTCTGGATGCCCTGCGTGACCTGCTTCTGCAGCACGCCCTGCACCGCTGTCATCACCTGTGTGACTGCAGGCCCGGCGGCTGATGCCGTGAGCACCTCGGGCGAGGTGCCGACCACGATGCCTCCGTCGTAGTCCCTGTGCTCGATGCCGGTGACGATGGCGTCTCTGTCATGCACCTTCGTCACGTCGAACAGACCGGGCTCGGCCTTGTCGAGCGCGGAGGTGACGGCATCCACCTGCGCGCTCTGCCCCGAGATGGCGATCGGGAGGTTCTGCGGCTTGGAGGTCACCGTCGGCCAGAGGAAGGCGAGCACGACGACCCCGATGGCGACTGCGGCTGCGAGCCCGATGAGCACGGAGCGGCCCCACGTCGTGTGGGCGATGCGTTCGGACATGATTTCTCCTAAAACGAATGTTCGTTCTTTATAATGGTGATCGAGCCACCGGATGTCAACGCCGGACCGCAGGGAAGAGGCCGGACCGCATGGACGAGGCCCGACCGCAGAGAAGAATGGGACGGTCGAAGGAGAACGGATGCCCAAGGTCAGCGACGAGCACCGGATGGCGCGCCGCCGACAGATCGTCGAGGCCGCCATGCGGAGCTTCCTGCGTGGCGGGTTCCAGGAATCCTCGATGAGCGACATCATCGCCGAGTCCGGCCTCTCGGCCGGTGCGATCTACGGCCACTTCGCCGGCAAGTCCGAGATCATCTCGGCGGTAGCATCCGAGGTGCTCGCGGGAGGTCTTGCGGAGCTGCAGGAGGCGCGGCGGCCGGACGGCACGCCGACGCATCCCCTCGACTTCGTCCGTCGGCTCGTGTGGTCGCTGACCGAGCGTGTCGGCGGCACGGCGCTCCCCGTGCAGGTGTGGGGGCGTGCGGTGATCGACCCCGACCTCCGTGCGTTGTTCGGAACGATACTGCCGGCGCTCGTGACGGCCATTGCCGACCAGACCGCGCTGTGGATGCGCGAGGTGCGACACCTATCGGACGACGAGGCCACCCGACGCGGAGCAGAGCTCGCCCCGCTGATCACCGGCATGCTGCAGGGTGCCATCGTGCAGGCCGAGTTGCTCGACGAGTTCGACCTCGCCTCCTACATCGAGCCTGCACGGGCCATGTTCGAGGTGTGACCGGTCACCACAACCGCGCGCCGTCCGCCAGGATGGACCCATGAAGACGATCACCATCCCGAACACGACGATCGACGGCAGCAACGTCATCCTCGGCCTGATGCGCATCCTCGAGCTCAGCGACGAGCAGATCAAGACCCTCGTCGGCACCGCACGCGACGCGGGCATCAACTTCTTCGATCACGCGGACGTCTACGGCGGCGACCACGGATGCGAGCGCCGCTTCGGTGACGCGGTGCAGTTCAGCGGCGCCGACCGCGAGAGCGTCTACCTGCAGTCGAAGGTCGGCATCCGCAACGGCTACTGGGACTTCTCGAAGGAGCACATCCTCGAGTCGGTCGACGAGTCGCTGAAGGCTCTGCGCACCGACTACCTCGACGTGCTTCTGCTGCACCGTCCCGACACGCTCATGGAGCCCGACGAGATCGCCGACGCTTTCAGCACGCTCCACGCGGCCGGCAAGGTGCGCAACTTCGGTGTCTCGAATCAGACGCCTGGGCAGGTCGAACTGCTCAAGCGCTCCGTGCAGCAGCCGCTCGTCGTGAACCAGGTGCAGCTCAGCATCACCCACGCGAATCTCTTCGCCCAGGGCGTCGCTGCCAACATGAACGGCCTCGACCAGTCGATCGACCGCGACAACGGCATCCTCGAGTACTCGCGTCTGAACGACATCACGCTGCAGGCATGGTCGCCGTTCCAGAAGGGATTCTTCGACGGCGTGTTCCTCGGTGACCGTGAGAACTACGCCGAGCTGAACGAGGCACTCGACGAGATCTCCGCGTCGTACGGCGTGACGCCGACGTCGCTCGCGGTCGCATGGATCACCCGCCACCCCGCCAACATGCAGGTGGTTCTCGGCACGACGAACCCGCAGCGCGTCATCGAGTCGGCGGCCGGCTCCGACATCCCGCTGACCCGCCCGGAGTGGTACCGCCTCTTCACCGCGGCGGGCCACATCCTCCCGTAGCGCCCGCACGCTCTCTGAGGCCTCACCACCCTCCCCGCACGACGCCTCACCACCCTCCCTTTCTGGTCGCGTCTTGTCGCTATCCCCATGGATGACGGCAAGACGCGACCTCTTTTTGTGGCGGCACCTCTCGCTCGGCCACCCTTCCGGCGCGATGAGGTTGGGTCGGGGGCATACGATGGTTCGGTGGTCGAACTACCTGAGTCATCCGTCGTCGCCGCGCCGAGTGCGGATGCCCGCGCCGCCGTGCACGCACTGACGCGCGCTTCGCGCATCCTCGAGCGGTCGCTGCCCGAGCTGAGCCTCGCCGACTTCAGGGTGCTCTCCGCGGTGGCGGAGGGTGAGGGACGGGCATCCCGTCTCGCACAGCGCCTCGCGCTCGGCAAGCCGGCCATCAGCTCCACCGTCGACTCACTCGTGCGACGGGGACTCCTGCGCCGCGAGGCCCACGACTCCGACCAGCGGGCCGTCGAGCTCGTGCTCACCCCGACCGGGGATGACGTTCGCAGGGCATCCGAGAACGCCCTCGCCGAGGTGGTGACGGCGCTCGCCGCGGGAACGGATGACCCGGGTGCCCTGCTCGCGTCCCTCGCAGCGCTCGGCGAGGCGATCGAGCGCAGGCAGGCATCCTTCGCCGCCGAGAGGATGGGCGCCGGGGCGATGACGGCACCCGCCACCTCGGCCCCCGAGGCGGCCCGGTGAGCGGCACGGCGACGAAGACCACGCCCACCGCCGGCGCCGCGGACGGCCCCACCTCGACGCCCGACGCTCCTGACCGGCGCGGCTGGGTGCGCCGGCTCGGCCACTACCTCTGGCTGCACCGCAAGAACGTGATTATCGCGGTGACGGCGGCCATCCTCGGCTCGGCCTGCCAGGTGGCGACACCGCTGATCGCCCGCCAGATCGTCGACGGCGTGATCGTGGACAAGACTGCGCCGCTGCTGCCCTGGCTCGTGCTGCTCATCGTGCTCGCGCTGATCGCCTTCGGCTTCGCCTACCTGCGGCGCTACCGCGGAGGCCGGGTGGCCCTCGACGTGCAGAACGACCTGCGCAACGCCATGCACGACAAGCTGCAGCAGCTCGACGCCGCGGCCCTCGACACCATGCCGGTCGGCCAGCTCGTCGCACGCGCCAACTCCGACTCCGCACTCGTGCAGGGGCTGCTGAACTTCCTGCCCCTGGTCAGCGGGAACGTGCTGATGATGGTGCTGTCGCTCGTCGTGATGTTCATCCTCTCTCCGCTCCTCGCGATCATCAGCCTCGCCGTCGTGCCCGCGCTGCTGATCGTGAGCTACCGGATGCGCCGCAAGGTGTTCCCCGCCACGTGGGACGGTCAGCAGAAGGAGGGCGAGCTCGCCGAGATCGTCGATGAGGATGTCGGAGGCGTGCGGGTCGTGAAGGCCTTCGGCCAGGAGCGGCGCGAGCTGGAGCGGCTGACGGGCACCGCGACCACCCTCTACGGATCGCAGATGCGTGCCGTGCGCATCCAGTCGCGCTTCCAGCCGCTGCTCGAGGCCATCCCCGCGCTGGGACAGGTGGGAATCCTGGCCCTCGGTGGATGGCTCGCGATGAACGGCAACATCACGCTGGGCACGTTCCTCGCGTTCTCCACCTACATCGCACAGCTCATGGCGCCCGCGCGGCAGCTGGCGGGCATCCTCACGATCGGGCAGCAGGCGCGCGCCGGACTCGAGCGCATCTTCCAGCTGCTCGACCTGAAGCCCACCATCGCGGATGCCCCCGACGCCGTCGACCTGCCCGAACGACCCGGCTCCATCGAGTTCCGCGACGTGTCCTTCGGCTATCAGTCGCACACGACGGTGCTCGACGACTTCTCCCTCACGGTGCGGCCGGGTGAGCGGGTCGCGCTCGTCGGCGCGAGCGGAAGCGGCAAGTCGACCGTCGGACGGCTGCTCGTGCGCTACTACGACCCGGACTCCGGCCACGTCACGATCGGCGGCAAGGATGTGCGCGACGTACGCCTCGGATCGCTGAGGCAGGCCATCGGCATGGCCTTCGAAGACGCCTTCCTGTTCTCCGAGTCGGTGCGCGACAACATCGCCTACGGCGCACCGGATGCCACGGATGACGAGATCGAGGCCGCGGCGCGTGTCGCCCGTGCGCACGACTTCATCCTGGAGCTGCCACGCGGTTACGACACCGTGGTCGGCGAACGCGGGCTGAGCCTCTCCGGCGGCCAGCGCCAGCGCATCGCGCTGGCCCGCGCCATCCTGCGCGATCCGGCGATCCTGGTGTTGGATGACGCCACGAGCGCCATCGACGCACGTACAGAGCAGACCATCCACGAGGCGCTGCGGTCGGTGATGGAGGGGCGCACGGTCCTGCTCGTCGCACACCGGCACTCCACGCTGCACCTCGCCGACCGCATCGTGGTGCTCGACCGCGGACGCATCGTCGACCAGGGAACCCACGACGAGCTCATCGATCGCAGCGCCACGTATCGGGCGCTCTTCGGAGCCACGGATGCCGCACGTCGCGGCGACATCGACGCGCTGGCCCCCGCAGCGGACAGCCACGCCGGCCCTCTCTCCATCGTCGGAGGCAGCGACGGCGAGACGAGTGTCGCAGCCCCCGCGGCCGCGCCGGCACAGCGGCCCACCCGCACCGTCTCCGGCGCGCCGGGCCTCGGCATGGGACTCGGCGGCGGAGGCGGCGGCATGCGCGGCATGAGCGCGGGCCTCGTCGCCACCCCCGAACTGCTCGAGCGCGTCGCATCCCTTCCTCCCGTGCGCGACGTGCCGAACGTCGACCTCGATCGCGAGTCGCGGCACGTGCACGACTTCTCGCTCGGAAAGGTGCTGCGGGAGTTCAAACGTCCACTGCTGCTCGCGCTGGTGTTCGTCGTCATCGATGCGCTCGCCGGGCTCCTCGGGCCCGCGGTTGTGAAGACGGGCATCGACCAGGGCGTGACGGATGGCGTGGCGGCGGTGCTGTTCGGGGCATCCGCTCTGTATCTGGTCATCACCGTCGCCGACATGTTCAACGGCATGGCCGAGACGTTCGTCACCGGACGAGCGGCCCAGCGCATCATGCTCTCGTTGCGCATCCGCATCTTCGCGCAGCTGCAGCGCCTCTCGCTCGACTACTACGAACGCGAGATGGCCGGTCGCATCATGACGAGGATGACCACGGATGTCGACCAGTTCGAGTCGCTCCTGCAGAACGGGCTGCTCGGCGCCCTGGTGGCGTTCGTCACCTTCGTCGGCGTCGGGATCGCGCTCGTGATCGTGGATGTCCAACTCGGGCTTGCTGTGCTGACGGTGGTCATCCCGCTCGCCCTGGCCACGGTGTGGTTCCGCCGTCGGTCATCGCGGCTGTACGACCTCTCGCGCGAGCGGATCGCGATCGTGAACGCCGCCTTCCAGGAGAGCCTCTCGGGGGTGCGCGAGTCGCAGGCGTTCACGCACGAAGAGGCGACGATGCACCGCTTCCACGGGCACGGCGACGCCTACCTGCGCTCCAGGGTCGCGGCGCAGCGGCTGGTGGCGCTGTACTTCCCGTTCGTGCAGTTCCTCTCCGCGATCGCCGATGTGATCGTGCTCGGCCTCGGTGCGGCGCTGATCGCCCAGGGCCAGCTCACCACGGGTGCGCTGATCGCGTTCCTGCTGTACATCGACATGTTCTTCTCGCCGATCCAGCAGCTGTCGCAGGTGTTCGACGCCTGGCAGCAGACCAGGGTCTCGGTGTCGCGCATCTCGGATCTGATGAAGCTCGAGACCCTCACCCCGCAGGCCGACGACCCGATCGCCGTCGGCGAGCTGCGGGGCGACATGGCGATCGACGACGTGCACTTCGCGTATCCGAGCGCGCCGGTCTCCACCGAGTTGCGGGGGCCGAGGGATGCCCGGGATCCGCTCTCCCGCGATGCGAAGTCCCTGAAGCCGCCCGAGGCGCTGTCGGGCGTCGAGTTGTTCATCCGTCCCGGCGAGACGATCGCGCTGGTGGGGGAGACCGGAGCGGGCAAGTCGACCGTGATGAAGCTGATCGCGCGCTTCTACGACCCCGATCGCGGGGCGGTGCTGGCCGACGGGATGGACCTCCGCTCGCTCGACCTCGGCGGTTTCCGTCGCGAGCTCGGCTACGTGCCGCAGGAGTCCTTCCTCTTCACGGGCACCGTCGCCGAGAACATTGCGTATGGCCGGCCGGATGCCCCGCAATCCGACATCGAGGCGGCGGCCCGCGCCGTCGGCGCTCACGACATGATCGAGTCGCTCTCGTTCGGCTACGAGACCGGGATCGCCGAGCGCGGCAAGTCGCTCTCGGCCGGGCAACGTCAACTGATAGCGCTGGCGAGGGCGGAGCTGGTGGATCCCGCCATCCTGCTTCTGGACGAGGCGACCAGCAATCTCGACCTCGCGACCGAGTCTCGCGTGACGGATGCCATGCATCGCCTCGCCCGCGACCGCACCACCGTGCTCATCGCGCACCGCCTGCAGACGGCGATGGGGGCGCACCGCATCGTGATGCTCGACCACGGACGTGTGGCCGAGGTCGGCTCGCACGACGAGCTCCTCGATCGCGACGGTGCATACGCGGCGATGTGGAGGGCTTTCGAGCTCGCGGCGGCATGAGATGGGCCCGACCGCTGGCCCGGAGCACCGCGAAGCGGCGCGTCTCGGAACCCGACCCCACCACCGATGGAGCCGCCCCTAGGTTTTTGCGTCCTGGCGGGGGATGAAGATCTGCTTGATGATCAGCAGGATCGACGCGGTCACCGGGATGGCGACCAGGGCCCCGAGCAGCCCGAGCAGCGTTCCGCCGACGAGCGCGCCGATGATCACCAGGGAGCCGGGCACCGAGATGGCGCGGTTCATCACGCGTGGGGTGAGCACATATGCCTCGATCTGCATATAGACGAGGTAGATGATCGCGAAGATCAACGCGCTGAGCGGACTGCTGAAGAGGGCGATCACGGTGCCGGCCATCCAGAACAGCACTGATCCGACGAGCGGGATGAGCGTGATGCAGAACGCCGCCAGTGCCATCAGCAGCGGGAAGGGCAGTCCGAGGAAGAGGTAGAGCAGGAAGGCGACGATCGAGTTGAAGAACGCCAACACGACCATTCCGCCGAGATATCCGCCGATGCCTGCCGAGATCTGCTCGATCATCGAGGAGACGGTCGGCCGGTTTCGTGCCGGTGCCAGGCGTGCGAACGAGGTCTTGATCATCGGAAGCGATGCGAGGAAGTACAGGCTGAGCACCAGGATGATGATGACTCCGGAGATGACGCTGCCGATCGTCAGACCGACCTGTACGACGCCGCCTCCGATCGCGGCGATGTTGGCGGGGTCGGAGAGGAAGGCCTTGATCTGGTCCGTGATCGATGCCACCTGGTCGCCGAAGTTGTTCTGCAGCCAGTAGTAGAAGTTCGAGTGCTGGAAGGCCGTGATGGTGGTCGGAAAGTCCTTCACGAACAGCGTCACCTGGTGCACGAGCGTCGGCACGATGAGCCAGAGCACCCCGACGAGCAGCAGAGCGAAGACCGTGTAGACCACCTCGATCCCCCACGGGCGCTTCACGTTGTGGCGCTCCATCGCACGCACAACGGGGTCGAGGCCGAGCGCCGCGAACAGCGCGAACACGATGTAGATGATGATCGTGGACAGGCTCGCGAAGGCGACGCCGACCAAGAAGGCGGCGAGTCCGCCCAGCGTGATCAGGAAGCCAAGGGTGAACGGGCTGTTGAGGTTGGCCCAGAACGTTCGGGATGGCACCGCTTCGCCGGTCCGCACGGATGACCCCACAGCGGCCGACGCCGCGGGGAGGCCTGCCGACGACGGGTCGTCCGCCGGTGCGGCGTCCCGGTGCCCTCCGTGACCAGCGTCGGCAGGGGATTGCGCACCCCGCGGGCCGGACTCAGCAGCACCCGAGGCATCCGTCATGGCTGCCACTCTAGGTGTCAGTGGTCTGCACCCGGATGATTCCGCGCCGACGGCTTTGACGACGCCACGCGCGGGAGTTGCTCAGCCGAGTTGTTCAAGCTCCTCTGCGGTCAGCTCGATGTCGATGGCGGTGACGGAATCCAGGATGCTCTCCGGCCGCGAAGATCCGGGGATCGGGATGACATGGGGTCCCTTCGCCAGTTCCCATGCGAGGGCGATGACCTGCGGGCTCACG
>JBQCJQ010000372.1:0-2406 GCA_051952615.1 Humibacter sp. | reverse complement strand
CCCTCGCCCGAGACATCCCTCGTGATCGACGGGTTCTCGGCCTTGCGGGCGATCTTGTCGACCTCGTCGATGTAGATGATGCCGGTCTCGGCACGCTTGACGTCGTAGTCGGCGGCCTGAATGAGTTTGAGGAGGATGTTCTCGACATCCTCTCCGACGTAGCCGGCCTCGGTGAGGGCGGTGGCGTCGGCGAACGCGAACGGCACGTTCAGTCGCTTGGCGAGGGTCTGCGCGAGATAGGTCTTTCCGCAGCCCGTCGGCCCGATCAGCAGGATGTTGGACTTGGCGATCTCGACGTCTTCGCCGACGGACTCCGCCGGGCCGAGAGTGGTGCGTGCCCGAACCCTCTTGTAGTGGTTGTAGACGGCGACGGAGAGCGCCTTCTTCGCCGGCTCCTGGCCGATGACGTATTCCTCGAGGAAGGCGAAGATCTCCTTCGGCTTCGGCAGCTCGAACTGGCCGGAGTTCTCTTCACCGGACTCGGCCATGCGCTCTTCGATGATCTCGTTGCACAGCTCGACGCATTCGTCGCAGATGTACACGCCTGGGCCCGCGATGAGCTGCTGCACCTGCTTCTGGCTCTTTCCACAGAATGAGCACTTGAGCAGGTCGGCGCTTTCTCCGATGCGAGCCATGGAACCTCCCGAGTGGGCTGCTTTTTACGAGCCTAACCTGTGGCGCCGACATTGGACGGGAGCTCTGCCTCCCGCGTGCCGCCCCGTCGGCAAGACGCGAGAAGCGGCGGCGGACATCCTGATCCGCCGCCGCTTCTGATGTGTCTGCGTGCTACTTCGCGGTGAGAGCCGGAAGGCTCTTCCTGCTGGTGAGCACCTGGTCGATGAGCCCGTACTCACGGGCCTCCTCGGCGGACAGGATCTTGTCGCGGTCGATGTCCTTGTTCACCTGCGCGACGTCCTTGCCGGTGTGCTGCGACAGCGTCTCCTCGAGCCAGGTGCGCATGCGCATGATCTCGTTCGCCTGGATCTCGATGTCCGACGCCTGCCCCTGCCCGGCCTCGCCGACGGCGGGCTGGTGGATGAGGATGCGGGCGTTCGGCAGCGCGATACGCTTGGCAGGGGTGCCCGCGGCGGTCAGCACCGCAGCCGCGGAAGCGGCCTGGCCGAGCACGACCGTCTGGATCTGCGGCCGGATGTACTGCATCGTGTCGTAGATCGCGGTCATCGCCGTGAACGAACCACCCGGCGAGTTGATGTACATCACGATGTCGCGGTCGGGGTCCTGGCTCTCCAGCACGAGGAGCTGAGCCATGATGTCGTCGGCCGAGGCGTCATCCACCTGCACGCCGAGGAAGATGATGCGGTCCTCGAAGAGCTTGGCGTAGGGGTCCTGACGCTTGTAGCCGTATGCGGTGCGCTCCTCGAAGCTGGGCAGGATGTAGCGCGAGCCCGGCATCTGCACGCGCGAGGCGCCGCCGGCCAGTCCGGAGAAGTTCGGGGTTTCCATCTGTGTCGTTTCCTTCGTTCTCTCTCGCCTACTCCTGGGTTCCGCCGCCGCCGATGACGTCGGTGGCCGATTCCCTGATGTGGTCGACGAAGCCGTAGTCGAGTGCCTCTTGGGCGGTGAACCAGCGGTCGCGGTCGCCGTCGGCGTTGATCTGCTCGACGGTCTTGCCGGTCTGGGATGCCGTGATCTCGGCCAGCCTCTTCTTCATGTCGAGGATGAGCTGGGCCTGGGTCTGGATGTCGCTCGCAGTTCCACCGAAGCCGCCGTGCGGCTGGTGCAGCAGCACTCGGGCGTTCGGGGTGATGTAGCGCTTGCCCTTGGTTCCCGCGGTCAGCAGCAGCTGGCCCATCGAGGCGGCCATGCCGATTCCCACGGTGACGATGTCGTTCGGCACGAACTGCATCGTGTCGTAGATGGCCATGCCTGCGGTGATCGAGCCACCGGGCGAGTTGATGTAGAGGTAGATGTCGCGCTTCGGGTCCTCGGCGGCAAGCAGCAGCAGCTTGGCGGCGATCTCGTTCGCGTTGTCGTCGCGCACCTCCGAGCCGAGCCAGATGATGCGATCCTTCAGCAGTCGGTCAAAAACACTGGGTTGCAGTGTCGGTTCGGCCATGAACGTGCTCCTTTTCTTACGTGCTCTCGAATCTATCGAAGGCAACGCAACGGCACGGGTCTGTTCGCCCTGGGCAGAGCCACCCGCCCCCTCCGCGAGCCACCACCCAATCACCGAGCCACCACGCAAGCCGCGCGGATTCGGTGGTGGCTCGACGCGCAAGTGGTGGGTCGACGTTGGAAGGGTGCGGGTGGGGCGGGGGACTGTGGCGCGGGTCAGTACGTGAGGTCCCTCGCGTAGTTCGCGACGGAGACGCGGTAGAGCGGCAGGTGGGGTGCCAGCGCCGTGAGGGCGATCGAGGTGGCGCGACGCGTCTCACCGCTGGTCGC
>JBQCJQ010000371.1:0-3129 GCA_051952615.1 Humibacter sp. | reverse complement strand
CCCGCGCGCCGGCGCGGGCCGCCCCGGCGGGCGCAGGAGTGCTCGCCGCCGCCCGCGCCCCGGACGTGCCGGTCCCCGTCCGGGCCGGCGGGACCAGCCTCTCCGGACAGGCCGGAACGAACGGGGTGCTGCTCGACACCCGCACCGGCTTCCGAGCGATCACCGTGCTGGATGACGGCGCCCGCGTCCGCGTCGAACCGGGTGCAACGGTGCGGGCCGTGAACGCCCGGCTGGCGAGGTTCGGCCGCAAGCTCGGCCCCGACCCGGCCAGCGAGATCGCGTGCACCATCGGCGGGGTCGTCGCGAACAACTCCAGCGGCATGTCCTGCGGAACGCACGCGAACACCTACCAGACCCTGGAGTCCGCCGTTCTCGTGCTCCCGAGCGGCACTGTGATCGACACGGGATCGCAGGATGCCGCACGCACGCTGCTCGAGCGAGAGCCCGACATCCATGCCGGCCTCGAAGCGCTCCGCGACAGGGTGCGCTCGAACCCCGACTCGGTCGCGAGTCTGCGCAGGCTCCACTCGATCAAGAACACGATGGGCTACGGCCTCAACTCGTTCCTCGACCACGACGAGCCGCTGAAGATCCTCGAGCACCTCGTCATCGGCTCCGAGGGCACGCTGGCGTTCGTCGCCGAGGCTACCTTCCGCACGGTGCCCGCCTATCCGCAAGTCGCCACCGGGCTCCTCATCTTCGAGAACCTCTCCGACGCGACAGCGGCACTCCCCGCGCTGGTCGAGGCGGGTTTCGCGACCATCGAGCTGATGGATGCCGCCTCGCTGCGAGTCGCTCAGCAGGACCCTGAGGCCACGCCGGAACTCCTCGCGCTCGACGTCGTCGATCACGCGGCACTGCTCGTCGAGCACCAGACCGACAGCGCGGAGACCCTCCGATCGCTGACGGATGCCGCCGCCGAGCTCTTCGCCACGCTGCCACTGGTGAACGATGCCGAACTGACCACGGACGTCGCCACGCGGGGCGGACTGTGGCACATCCGCAAGGGTCTCTTCACCGCTGTCGCCGGGGCACGCCCGTCGGGGACGACCGCTTTGCTCGAGGACATCGCCGTTCCCGTCGACCGGCTGAACGACACCTGCGCGCGGCTCATCGAGCTGTTCGACAAGCACGGCTACGAGGGAAGCGTCATCTTCGGGCACGCCAAAGACGGCAACATCCACTTCCTGATCAACGAGCGGTTCGACGTGCCGGAGAACCTCACCCGCTACGAGGCCTTCACCGACGACATGGTCGACCTGATCCTGTCCCAGGGCGGCACCCTCAAGGCAGAGCACGGAACCGGCCGCATCATGGCGCCGTACGTTCCCCGGCAGTACGGAGACGAGCTCTACCAGGTGATGTGGGCCGTTAAGCGGCTCATCGACCCGGGCATGTCGCTCAACCCGGGCGTGCTGCTGACGGATGACCCGCACGCCCACACCACGAACCTCAAGACATCCCCGACGGTCGAGCAGGAGGTCGACAGGTGCGTCGAGTGCGGGTACTGCGAGCCGGTCTGCCCGAGCCGCGACCTCACCCTGACGCCGCGCGAACGCATCGTGCTGCGCCGCGAGCTGGAGCGCGCCAGGCAGGCGGGCGACACCGAACTCGTTCATATGCTGGAGAAGGAATATGACTACGACGGGGTTCAGACCTGCGCCGTCGACGGGATGTGCCAGACGGCGTGCCCTGTGCTGATCAACACCGGCGACCTGGTGCGACGGCTTCGCGCCGAGCACCAGAACGGGCTGAGCCAGGCGGGGTGGAAGGCCGCCGCCGGAGCGTGGGGGGCCGCGAGCACGACGGGCGGCGTTGCGCTGAGTGCCGCGCACGCCGTGCCGGGGGCCGCGACCCTCGCGACGAAGGCGGCACGTGGCATCCTGGGCGCCGACACCGTGCCGCTGTACTCGTCAGACCTGCCGGCGGGTGGGGAGCGTCGTTCGGTGATCCGCTCGGAGACCCCGGCCGCCGTCTACTTCTCGAGCTGCACGACCACGATGTTCGGCGGCGTCGACGGCAGCGTCTCCGAGTCGTTCCTGCGGCTCTGCGAGCGTGCGGGCATCGCGGTGTCCACACCGGATGACATCCCCTCGCTCTGCTGCGGCACGCCATGGAAGTCCAAGGGTCTCACGTCCGGTTACGACGTCATGAAGCAGAAGGTGGTCGCCTCGCTGCTGCGCGCGACGGACGGCGGGCGTCTTCCCGTGGTGTGCGATGCGTCGTCGTGCACCGAGGGGCTGCGCATCCTGGTCGAAGCGGCCGGCGACAGCGGGCTGCGCATCGTCGACGCGGTGGAGTTCGTGGACGAGCACGTGCTGCCGGCGCTTCCGCAGGCCGAACGGGTGCCATCCGTGACGATTCATCCGACGTGTTCCTCCACGCACCTCGGCATCAACCCTGCGCTGCAACGGGTCGCCGAGGCCGCCGCCGAGACGGTCGTCGTGCCAGAGGACTGGGGATGCTGCGCCTTCGCGGGCGATCGCGGCATGCTGCATCCCGAGCTGACCGCGTCGGCGACGGCGCCCGAAGCGAGAGGGGTGGCTGCGGCGGCATCCGCCGCGCACGCATCGCTCAACCGCACGTGCGAGCTCGGGATGACCAGAGCGACGGGCAAGGAGTACCGGCACATCCTGCAGGTGCTCGACGACGCTCTGCCTGCCGGTCGAGGGCGCTAGCTCCGAGCGGTCCTCACGCTCCAGCGGCCCTCGATGCGGGAGATCGCGAGCGGGTAGTCGAGCGCCTCGCTCACGCGCGGCCCGGTGAGCACCGCGTCGGCGGGCCCTTGCGCGAGCACCTGACCGTCGCGCAGGAGCATGGCGTGAGTCGTCGACGCGGGCAGCTCCTCCAGGTGATGCGTGACCAGCACGCTCGCGAGGTCGGGATGCCGCTTCCGCAGCTCATCCACCCGATCGAGCAGGTGCTCGCGGGCGGCGATGTCGAGCCCGGTCGTCGGCTCGTCGAGCAGCAGCAGGTGCGGGTCGGAGGTCAGCGCGCGGGCGATCAGCGCGCGGCCTCGCTCGCCCTGAGAGAGGTTGGGCCAGCGGGCGTCTCTGCGCGCCGTCATCCCCATCAGCTCGATCAGCGCGTCCACCCGATCGAGCTCATGGGCGGTGGGCTCCCACCGCA
>JBQCJQ010000370.1:0-6182 GCA_051952615.1 Humibacter sp. | reverse complement strand
GATCCTCGCCGGCGAAGAGCACATCCCGCTTGTCGGCGAAGTAGCGCGAGAACGTTCGTCGTGTAAGACCCGCGCGATCCGCGATCTGGACGACGGTGACATCGTCGTATCCACGTTCGAGGAAGAGTTCGATGGCAGCCCTGCGCAAGCGCTCTTCCCCATCGGGCATCCACCTGGTCATGCACTCATCCTATCCGCGATGTCACAGTGGGACATCCACGGTGCTAGAGTGACGGCTCAGTGAGACATCACTCGATTTGGGAGGCACACATGAGCATGGATGGACAACGGGTCGTCGTCATCGGAGGCAGTTCTGGCATGGGACTTGCGACTGCTCGGGCAGCGGCGCTCGGCGGCGCGCGGGTGACGATCGCATCAAGCAAGCCGGATCACGTGGATGCGGCATTGCGACAGCTGCCCGACGGATGCGAGGGCATGGCCTTCGACGTCCGTGACGAGGTGCAGGCCGCCGCGATGCTCGAGCAGATCGGGTCGATCGACCACCTGGTGTTCACAGCGGGGGACGCCTTCACACCCGCGCCGCTGGCCAACCTCGACCTCGGTGCCGCGCGCGCCGGTCTCGATGTTCGCTTCTGGGGCGCGCTGACCGTCATCAAGCATGCGATCCCGCGTCTGCGGCCGGCCGGTTCGATCACACTCACCACGGGCACAGTCGGACAGCGACCCGCGGCAGGCATGGCCATTGCAGCCGCAGGCGCCGGTGCAGCGGAGGCCCTCGTGCGCGCATTGGCCGTCGAACTCGCGCCTGTGCGGGTGAACGCCGTCCGGGCCGGCGCCATTCGAACCCCGATGTGGGACCGCATGCCTGAGTCGCAGCGCGACATCGCCTTCGCCAGACTTGCAGAACGCACGCTGGTCGGATCCGTCGGCGAACCGGAGCAGATCGCCATGGCTCACCTCTACCTGATGCACAACGCCTATGTCACCGGAACTGTGCTCGCGGTCGACGGTGGATCCCTGCTGGCCGTGAACTAAGGCAATGGGGGCAGGGCGGGGGAAACGTGATCTGACATAATGCACATTATCGGACATTAGGAATCACGCGAGATGGCGGGCGACGATCCCTCGTGATCTTTCGCACTGGCGGCGTCAGCTGGCGGCGTCAGCTGACGGCATGAGCTGGCGGCGACCGTCGTCGTGCGCTCGTCGAACGCCGTCTGTCGAATTCGCGACGATGTGGGCGAACTTGGCGTTTCCGGTGACATCGGCGCGCCTTCTCCCCTAAGATTGGGCTGCAATTCCCAGGTTACTCACAGGAAGGGTGGACCCCAATGTCCGCTGAAAGTCCGGCCGCGAAGACCGCGGTCAACGGTATCCGCACCGCATTCGGAGTCGGAGGTCTCATTGCGCTCATCGTCGGGATCCTCATTCTCGTCTGGCCGGGCCACACCGCCACGGTGCTGACCGCGATCATCGCGATCTACGCCATCGTCGGCGGCCTGGTCTACGCCGGGCTCGGGATCTTCTCGAAGACCATGGGCGGATGGGCTCGCGTCGGGCACATCATCCTCGGCGTGATCTTCATCATCGCCGGTGTCATCGCGCTGACGAACCTCGGCCAGACGACCGCATGGCTGGCCGTGTTCCTCGGCATCCTGGTCGGCATCATGTGGATCGTCGAAGGCATCGTGGCGCTGACCACGCTGAGCGCCTCGGCATCGAAGGGCTGGACCGTGTTCTTCGCGATCCTGAGCATCGTCGCCGGCATCATCCTGCTGTTCTCGCCGCTCTACATCGCGCTGCTCTGGTGGCTGCTGGGCATCGCGCTCGTGGTCCTCGGCATCGTGCAGATCGTGCGTGCGTTCACCTGGAAGGGCGACACCGCACAGGTCTAGTCGGATACGAACGAAGGCGCCGGGACGGATGTCCGCCCGGCGCCTTCGTCATGCCGCGGTCTGTGTCGTCAGCCTTCGTTGTTCGCCGCCGACGGCAGCATCCGCGCCCACCAGTCGAGGATGATCTCGAAGCGCTGCCGGCGGTGGCGCGGACGACCCGCGCGACTGAGCTCGTGATCTTCGCCGGGGAAGACGACCAACTCGGTCTGCACTCCCCCGCGCTTCAGCGAGGCGTAGTAACGCTCGGCCTGCCCCAGCGGGCATCGCAGATCGTTCTCCGAGTGCATGACGAGCGTCGGCGTGCGAACATCGCCGACGCGTGCCTGCGGGCTCTGTGCGGCGATCTGCTCGGCGTCGAGTCCGTTGTACTCCTCGGCGAAGAACGATCCGATATCGCTCGTGCCGAAGAAGTACTCGGGATCGAGGAAGCCGCGCTCCACGATGGCGCCCGCGAACCGGTGGTCGTGCGCGATGGTCCAGGCCGTGAGGTATCCGCCGTACGAACCGCCGAGGATGCCGACACGGCTCCCGTCGAGCTGAGGATGCTCGGCCACGGCCGCATCGAGAAAGTCGAGCACGTCATGGAGGTCGACGGTTCCCATGCGGCTCTTGATGGCGCGACCGTGCTCCTGGCCGTACCCGGCCGACCCACGAGGGTTGCAGTAGACGACCGCATAGCCGGCGTCCGCGTAGACCTGCGGCTCGTCGAAGAGGTGCACCGAGTATTGCGCGAACGGTCCGCCGTGGATGTTCAACAGCACCGGGTGCGGTCCGTCTCCCTCGGGAAGCACGACCCAGCCGTGAATCGGGTAGCCGTCGCGGCCGGTGGCCTCGAACTCGATCGGCGTGCGGATGCCCGTGGCCCGCACGTCTGCGGAGAAGTCGGTGAGCACGCGCACGTCATCGCCGTCGGGCACCCCGAGGTCGCCGAACGACGACTCCGACTGGAACGCGATCACCACGCTCTCCTCGGCCGCGGCGACGCCGGTCACCTCACGGTCGCCGACGAGCACGGATGGCTCGCCGTCGTCTCCCACGGAAACAAGCGTCACTCGGCCGCGAGTCGTGTTCTGCACGAGCACGCCGTTCGACGTCGGAACGACCGTGCTCCCGGTGAGGTCGACGGTCTCGTCATCCGTCAGCCTGCGCGGCACGGATCCCGGCTCGGAGACGACGTAGAGCCCGGAGTTGCGGGCGACGAAGTCACGGCCCCTCTCCCCCACGTTCTGCGCGATGAAGTACAGCGCGCCGCCGGCGCCGAAGCCCACGGAACCCGGCTCGTCCGAGATCGACAGGTTCGCGTCGGCGTCGACCACGACGACCGGGTCGCCCTCGCCGACCGGAACGAGCGTGAGGATGCTGCGCAGATCGTCATCAGCACTGTCATGTCCGTCCGAGACGACGGCGATGCTGCGGCCCTCAGGAGAGAACGCGATGCCGCCGTGTTCGGCGTCGTCGTCGGTCAGCCTGCGCGGCTCGACCACTTCATCGAGCTTGTCGGCGTCGCCGTCCGCCGAAGCCACGGGTTGGACGACGGGGGCCGACGTCACGTCGGGAGCGTCGACCACGAACACCTGGGCGCGCCGGTCGCGCAGCCAGCCGAGGCCGTTGGCGCGGTAGCGGTAGGTCGTGATGCGGCGAGGGGGCTCGGCCGACGCATCGACGCCCTCCACGGTGCCGTAGCGACCGTGCTCGGGATCGCGGGAGACGAAGGCGAGGGATGCCCCATCGGGCGACCACACGAAGTCGGAGACGCCGAGCTTCCTGTCCGTGACCCGCACCGGCTCACCGCCGGTGGTGGCCATGACGTGGAGCTGCGGCGGCTTGCCGGGCTCGGCCCGCAGGAACGCGATCGCGCCGCCGTCGGGCGAGAACTGGGGTGAGGTGTCGCGGAAGCCTCTGGTGATGCGGCGTGGCGGGACCCCGCCTTTGACGGCGACGGACCAGAGCTGGCCGACATAGGCATCCGCCGACAGATCGGGGTGCGTCGCCGCGACGACGGCGGTGCCGCCATCCGGACTGAGGGTCGGGCGCGACAGGGAGACCAGGTGGACGATGTGCTCTGCCTTCATGTCAGGCTTCCTCGCCGAACTCGCTCACGTCGCCGATCAGGCGCGTGTGGTCGGCGGGAATCGGCTCGACGGCGGCAGACGCGACCTCCGCCGCGAACTCGCTCACGTTGTAGAGCTTGCCGGCCGACTCCTTGCGGGAGCTGATCGCGCCGGGGTTCGCTCGCTCCAGGAGCGTCGCGGTGATGGTGCCCTCGATCATGTCGCCCGACACGACGACGAAACCCACGCCTCGGTCATCCAGCTCGGGGATCAGCTCGCGAAGCGCGTCCTCCCCCGCTCGCTTGCTGAGGGCGACCGGCTCGTACTCGGGCATCGTCGGGGTGGTGCGAATGAAATGCGCCTGGTGGCTCGTCACGAAGACCACGCGGGAGCCCTCGCCGAGCAGGGGCAACGCGGCCTTCAAGACGTTCACCTGGGCATCCCGGTTCAGCGTCATCGCGTAGTCGGGCGCCATGCCCGACTCCATGCCGCCAGAGGCATTGAGGACCAGGATGTCGAGCCCGCCCCACTCCTGCGCGACGGTGTCGAACATGCTCGCGACCGATGCAGCGTCGGTGAGGTCCGCTCCGAGGACCAGTGCTGAGCCGCCGGATGCCTCGATCGCGTCGGCGAGCTTGCGTGCCCTGGCCTCTTTGTTGCGGTAGTTGATCGCCACCCGTGCCCCGGCCTCGGCGAAGTAGCCGACGGTGTCTGCTCCGATGCCGCGGGACGAGCCCGTGACGAGGGCGCGTTTGCCGCTCAGGGACGACGGGGCGAGAGGGTTGCTCACGATGGAATGCTCCTTCGGTGTGACGAGAGGCCCGGCGACGGGCACCAAGACAGTATCTCAGGGCCCATCCGGCGCACCGGCGTCGTGGCCGAATCGCGCGGCGCTCTTGCGGGGTGCAGGACGCATCCTGGTACCGTCGGAGAGATCGCGGAGGGAGCCACGACATGGACGTCTCGTCGTTCGCTTGGATCGGCTGGCTCGTGCTGATCCTGGTGTTCGTGATCATCGAGATGCTCACTCTCGATTTCATCTTTCTGATGCTCGCCATCGGCTCGCTCGGCGGTCTTCTCAGCGGCCTGTTCGGCCTGCCGTGGTGGGCTCAGATCATCGTCGCGGCCGTTCTCTCCGTTCTTCTCCTGTTCCTGATCCGACCGCCGCTTCTGCGCGCGCTCCGCAGGGGCGGCGATCCGACGCGCAGCAACGTCGCGGCGCTGCTCGGGCAAGAGGGCAAGGTCGTGCAGTCCTTCGGCGGTGACAGCAAGGGCCTCGTCAAATTGGCCAACGGCGAGACCTGGACCTCCAGGCTCGGCACCACGGCATCAGCGGCAGTGCAACCAGGTGAGCTCGTGCTGGTCACCGCGATCGAAGGTGCGACGGCGGTCGTCGTGCCCAAGGAAGGCTCAAGGACATGACCAACGGCGAGACGCTCATCGTGCAGATCATCGTCGGCATCATCCTGCTCGTCGTCCTCATCTTCGTCATCGTGACGCTGGCGAGGGCGGTGCGGATCGTGCCGCAGGCCACGGCGGGCATCGTGGAGCGGCTCGGTCGCTACCACAAGACGCTCATGCCGGGACTGAACCTGCTGGTGCCGTTCATCGACCGTCTGCGACCGCTGATCGACATGCGCGAGCAGGTCGTGAGCTTCCCTCCCCAGCCGGTGATCACCGAGGACAACCTGGTGGTGTCGATCGACACCGTCGTCTACTTCCAGGTCACGGATGCCCGAGCGGCGACGTACGAGATCGCCAACTATCTCGGTGCCGTCGAACAGCTGACGACCACCACCCTGCGTAACGTCGTTGGCGGCCTCAACCTGGAGCAGGCGCTCACCAGCCGCGACAACATCAACAGCCAGCTCCGTGTCGTCCTCGACGAGGCGACCGGCAAGTGGGGCATCCGCGTCAGTCGCGTCGAACTCAAGTCGATCGATCCGCCCGCCTCGATCCAGGACTCCATGGAGAAGCAGATGCGTGCCGAGCGCGATCGGCGTGCGCTCATCCTCACCGCGGAGGGCACGAAGCAGTCCGCGATCCTCACGGCAGAGGGCAACCGCCAGGCGGCCATCCTCAACGCGGAGGGCGAGGCACGTGCTGCTGTGCTCGTCGCAGAGGGCGAGGCGAAGGCCATCGAGACGGTGTTCGCCGCCATCCACGAGGGGAACCCGGACAACCTGCTGCTGGCCTACCAGTACCTGCAGACGCTTCCGAAGATCGCCGAGGGTGCGTCGAACAAGCTGTGGTTCATCCCGAGCGAGCTCAACGA
>JBQCJQ010000369.1:0-3904 GCA_051952615.1 Humibacter sp. | reverse complement strand
CGGTGCTCTACGGGCACTTTCCGGGAGGCAAGGCGGAGATCATCCGGTCCGTCGCCTTCGAGGGGTTCGCCGAGCTGACCGAGCTGTGCCGCTCCGCCAACGACGGCAAGTCGGGCAGGCAGGCGGTCGAAGCCGTCGCGGAGGCATACCTGGACTTCGCGTCGGCGCATCCCGCGGTCTACGAGGCGATGTTCCGGCAGCCGATCGACGCACGGTTCGCGGAGGAGGGCAACGAGCCGGAGCTCCGCGCAGGCTTCGAGGCCCTGGCGAACGCGATCGGCGACGAGGGCGGCACGCGCACCGAGGTCTTCTGGGGAAGCCTGCATGGGATCAGTGAGCTCGAACGTGCCGGCCGCATGCGCGGTGAGCATCGGGCGAACCGAGTCGCCGAGCTCGGCATCCTGTTCGCCGTGGGTGCAGACGCCCCGGTGAGCTGAGTAGGAGTCAGGCCTGGACGGCCGGTGCCAGGACCGGAGCGTCCGACGTGGACGCTGACGCCGTGTGTCCAGGCACGGCATCCAGATACTTCGTCAGTGCTACGACGGCCTCCCGCCCGGCACGGTTCGCCCCGACGGTCGACTGCGAAGGGCCGTATCCGATCAGGTGCACTCGCGGCTCGGCAGCGACCTGCGTGCGGTGCATCACGATGCCGCCGAGTTCGTTGCGCAGATGCAGGGGATCGAGGTGCCGCAGGTCGGCCTTGAACCCGGTCGCCCAGAGGATGCTGTCGACAGGCGTGAAGCTCCCGTCGGCCTCGCGCACCCCGCGCGGTTCGATCGCGGTGAACATCGGCCGGCGGACGAGCGCGCCCCGGTCGCGCGCAGCGATGGCGTACGGCGTCCAGCCCAGCCCGGTGTAGGAGACGACGGACCCGGTCGGGCGTCCGGCTTCGACATCCGCGACGACCTTCGCGATCGTCGCCCTTCCGGTGGTCTCCGGCTCGAACGTGCCCTCGATGAAGACCGGCTCTCGCCGCGTGTACCAGAAGACGGTGGCAACGCGGGAGATCTCCTCGAGCTGCTGGAGCGCGGAGATGCCACCGCCGACCACCGCGACCCGCTGCCCCGCGAACTCGTCGAGCGACCGATAGTCCCTGGTGTGCAGCTGGCGGCCGAGGAATGTCTCCTGGCCCGGATAGTGCGGACGCACAGGGTTGTTCCAGGTACCGGTGGCGTTGATGATCGCGCGGGCGAGCCAGGGTCCGTCATCCGTCTCGATCACGAGATCGCCGTTCGGATCGTCGTCGGCACGCCACACCGCTTCGACCGACACCGGGCGCAGGATCGGCAGCCGCTGCTCCTGCTCGAACCCCGCGAAATACCGGGGGACGGCGACGCTGCTCTCCTCGGTGTCGTCCAGTTCCGGTTGCGGATGACCGGGCAGGGCGAAGATGCCGTTGAGAGTGGCCACCCGCAGCGACGGCCAGCGGTGCTGCCACGCACCGCCGGGCGCGGGGTTGCCATCGAGCACGACGAAGGTCCGCTCGCCGGCCGGGTCGTCGAGCGCGCTCGCGTATCCGCGTCGAAGCAGGTGGTAGGCAGCTGAGAGTCCGGCCTGACCGGCACCGATGACGACGACGGTCGCCCTGCGCTCTCCCTCACTCACACGTGTCTGAACCCGTGAGGGATGACGGTTCTTCCCACGCAGACGTAACGTGATGCCATGGCATCCGCAAGTGACTCACGTCGCGAGAAGTTCCCCGAGTCGTACGCGGTCTTCGACCCGATCGTCGCCGAGTACACGACGCGCGACGATGTGGCGCTCGGCCGGATGTTCGGCTCGGAAGGTCTGAGCGTGCGCGGCAAGGTCTTCGCCTTCGTGGGCTTCTCCGGAAGTCTGTTCGCGAAGCTCCCCGAGGAGCGGGTCGGCGAGCTGATCGCTGCGGGCGACGCCGAGCCGGCCGTGATGCGAGACCGCCCCATGCGGGAATGGGTCACCGCCAGGGCCGACCGCCCGGAGACCTGGCCTGCGATCGTCGCAGAGGCCTACGAGTTCGTCGACGCGATCACGCCGAAGTGATTCTCCCGAGTTGTCCACAGGGCCGCTCTGTGACGGCGCCGAATGCGATCATTGACGACATGGCGGCATCCCTTCTCGATCGGCCGATCTACGCGTACTCAGACGTGGATCGACTCGTCGGGTTGCGTTCCGGCACCGCACGACGGTGGCTCGAGGGATATGAACGCGCAGGCAGGTTCTACGATCCAGTGCTTCGCGAACAGCCAACCGGGTATGACATCGTCACCTGGGGAGAGATGGTCGAAGCTCGGCTGCTCGCTGAGTTCCGCAGCCGGCAGGTACCGGTCCAGCGGCTCCGACCGGCGGTCGAGCGCCTTCGGAAGGAGTTCGGTCGCTATCCGCTGGCCCAGGCGCGGCCCTTCATCGACGTTGAGGGTCGTGAGCTCGTTCGGGTCGTTCAAGAAGAGCTCGGCATCGATCGCCCGCTGAGGCTTGTCGTCGTGCGAAACGGGCAAGTCATGCTCGCGCAGGCCACCGAACGATTCCGTCAGGCCGTTCACTACGAGGGCGGAGTGGTCACACGCCTGAGTCCAGATGTCCGTACTCCCGAGGTCGTGATGGATCCGGCCCGAGCGTTCGGGCAACCGGCCGTTCGCAACGTGCGTAGCGATGCGTTGGCCGAGGACTTTCGAGCTGGATCGAGCCGTGAGGCCTTGGCCGACTTGTACGACCTCACCCCGAGCCAGGTAGATGAGGCGATCCGCTTCGAGCTGATCGCCTCACGCGAGCGCGCCGCCTGATGTCGGCCAGGTTCTCGCCGGTGTACTTCGCCGACGAGAACTGCCTGGCCTTCGGCAAGTTACTTCGCCAACGTGGCCGTGACGATGTTCTGTATCCGGGGCACGAGGATCTTCCCGAAGTTCCGCTCGGCACATCGGATCTGGAGTGGATGCCCGTAGTCGGTTCCCGCCACTACATCGTGATCACAAGAGACCGGCGGATCAGGAGCCGTCCAGCCGAGCTCGACGCGTACATTCAGCACGGCATCCGCTCCGTGTGGATCGGGGCTAAGCACGACCTCGGACCACAAGACCAACTGGATCTCTTCATTGCTCATGAAGCGCGACTGGTGCGCGAGGCCATCAAGCTCGGCGCCGGGCCCTGGTCGCTCGCACTCTCGACATCCGGGGTCCGTCAACTTCGGATGCGCTCGCGTTGATCACAACGCATAACCATATGGGTATACGATGGCGGCATGGCACGCGCCGCGACGACCACCGACGTCTTCAACGCCATCGCGGAGCCGCAGCGCCGGGAGATCCTGATGCTGCTGCGAGGCGGCGAGCGCCCCGTTACCGAGGTGGCCCAGGCGCTGGGGTTGTCGCAACCCGGGGCATCCAAGCATCTACGGGTGCTGCGCGAGGTCGGGCTGGTGCAGGACCGCAAGGCCGGCAAGCAACGGCTCTACGGCCTCGACGCCCGCGGACTGCGACCGGTTCACGAGTGGACCGGCGGGTTCGAGCGGTTCTGGAACGAGAGCTTCGACCGGCTCGACGCCTACGTTCAGGACCTCCGGCGGGCGAAGCAGGACCTCGAGCAGAAGAAGCAGAACGGATAGCGCATGAGTGAGACGGCCCAGAACGCCCAGGCACGGGCGACGGATGACCGCGAGATCGTGATCGCCCGCGTCATCCACGCGCCGCGGGAACTCGTGTTCGAGGCGTTCACCGACGTGCGGCACCTCTCGCAATGGTGGGGTCCTGACGGGTTCACCACGACGACGCGATCGTTCGGGTTCGGCGTCGGCGAGGAGTGGGTCTTCGAGATGCGTGGGCCCGATGGCACGGTCTATCCCGAATGGGTCTCGTGGACCGAGATCATCCCGCCGGAGAGGATCGCGCTGCTGCACGGCGAGTATCGCGGCGATCCGAACGCCTTCGAGTCC
>JBQCJQ010000368.1:0-3429 GCA_051952615.1 Humibacter sp. | reverse complement strand
TGTCACCATGGTGTCATGGAACTTGGAACGTATGTCGAAGAACTGCAGCGCCAGCTTTCGGCGGCAGCCGCCGCCGGAGGCGACGAGGCGCGTGAGACGGCCGAGCGCCTGACCACGGCCCTCGACGCCGCGGCGCGGCTCATGCTGCTGGAGGCGCTCGGTGCTGCGGCCGGCGAGATCACCACCGAGCTCGCGCCAGGGTCGGTCGACCTGCGGCTGCGCGGCCGCGAGCCCGAGTTCGTCGTCACCCAGGCCCCGCACTGGGATGAGCCCCAGGCCCCCACCCCTGCGAGTGCACCGCCCGCCTTCGAGGGCGAGGAGGGTGCGACCACCCGCACCACGCTGCGGCTTCCGGACGAGCTCAAGTCCCGAGTGGAGGCAGCGGCCGCTCGCGCCGGGGTCTCCGTGAACACCTGGCTGGTGCGGGCCATCGCCTCGACGCTCGACGCCGCGTCCGGCCGGCCTCCTGTACAGGAGACGACCAGCAAGCGCGTCACCGGATGGGTGCGGTGAGCGACATGAGCGAACAGAGGAGAGAGACCATGACCACCGAATACGCCACCCCCGACCCGATCCAGGTCGTGCTCGACCTGCTCGTCGTCGTGAACGCCACGATCACGGCAACGGACACCGCCACCACGACGGTGTCGGTGAAGCCGGCCGATCCGGCCAAGAAGGATGACGTACGAGCGCTCGGCGAGACCGTCGTCGATTACTCAGATGGAGTGCTCAGCCTGCGCATCCCGCGCACGCTCCGCTACTACACCTGGTTCAGCGGCAGCCCGCGCCTGACGGTCGACATCACGGTGCCGATCGGATCCGCCCTGGACGGCAAGGTCGGCGCCGGCAATGTGAACACGCAGGGCGTGCTCGGTGCGTGCAACCTGCGCACCGGTGCCGGCGAGCTCCGGGTGGAACAGGCGGGCAAGACCACCCTGCACACCGGTGCCGGGTCCATCCAGGCCGGTCGCATCGGCGGACCGCTGCAGGTGACCAACGGGTCGGGGTCCATCCGGATCGGAACGCTCGAGGGTGCAGGCACCATCAAGAACACGACCGGCAACACCACGCTCGGCGAGGTCGAGGGCCCGCTGAGCCTTCGCTCCACCACGGGAGACGTCACCATCGAGCAGCTGAACGGCTCGGCCGAGATCAAGGGCGCACCCGGCGAGGTGGGCATCGACCGGGTCGGGACCGGCGAGGTGAAGATCGACGGCGGCTACGGCTCCATCGAGGTCGGGGTTCCGGAGGGCACCGCGGCATGGCTCGACATCGCGTCACGACACGGGCAGGTGCGCAACGAGCTCGAGCAGACATCCGCTCCCGTCGCCGACGACCGCACCGTGGCCGTCACCGCCCACGCGGACTACGCCTCGATCACCGTGCGGCGACCGCTGGCCTAGTCCGGGCATCCCGCTTCGGGTCGATTGAGGCTCGGAGCGGGTGAGCCCGCCAGATTAGACCCAAACATCACCACATCGAAACGCCCGGTCGCATCGGATGACCGAAGAGGGCGCTGATCGTCGCGCCCGAAACCGGCCGCGATCGACGGAAATCCACGATCCGAGAACACGAACCACTCACACGTGCCACGCACACGATCAGAGAGAACGGAAAACCATCATGACCACGACGCAGACACAGGGCCCCGCCATCCACGTGCAGGGCCTGACGAAGTCGTACAAGAAGCTCGACGTGCTGAAGGGCGTCGACTTCGAGGTGGCGCAGGGCACCGTCTTCGCCCTGCTCGGCTCCAACGGAGCGGGCAAGACCACCGCCATCCGCATCCTGTCCACGCTGCTGCACGCCGATGGCGGCACGGCGAAGGTCAACGGGTACGACGTCGCCCGACAGGCGGAGGACGTGCGGGCATCCATCAGTCTCACCGGCCAGTTCGCCGCCGTCGACGAGGTGCTCAGCGGGAAGGAGAACCTCGTGCTCGTTGCACTGCTGCGGCACCTGAAGAACCCGGGTGCGATCGCGGACGGGCTTCTCGCCCGCTTCTCGCTCACGGACGCCGGCGCACGCAAGGTGGCGACCTACTCGGGAGGCATGCGCCGCCGGCTCGACATCGCGATGAGCCTCATCGGCAACCCGCCGGTGATCTTCCTGGATGAGCCGACGACCGGGCTCGACCCCGAGGCGCGACTCGAGGTGTGGCGCGCAGTGAAGGACCTCACCGCGCGCGGCACGACGGTGCTGCTGACCACGCAGTATCTGGACGAGGCCGAGCAGCTCGCCGACCGCATCGCGATCCTGCACAAGGGCCGCATCATCGTCAACGGCACACTCTCGGAGCTCAAGGGGATGCTTCCCCCCGCCGAGATCGAGTACGTCGAGAAGCAGCCGACCCTCGAGGACGTCTTCTTCGCCATCGTCGGCGAAGACGACTCCATCAGCCCCACCGACGAGCCCAACGCCGACGAGACCGCGAAGACCACGGCCGACTGACGCCGACCAGCACTCACGAAAGGAAAACGATCATGACCACCATCACCGTCGCGAAGGCGGCCGGCTCGGCACGCGGGCACTTCTTCGCAGACTCCGCCGTTCTGACCGGGCGATCGCTGAAGCACATCACGCGCAGCCTCGACACCATCATCACGACCTGCATCACGCCGATCGCACTGATGCTGCTGTTCGTCTACGTCTTGGGCGGCGCCATCAACACCGGAACGGATGTCTCCTACATCGTCTACCTGCTGCCGGGCATCCTGCTCATCACTGTCGCATCGGGCGTCTCGTACACGGCGTTCCGACTGTTCCAGGACATGCAGGGCGGCATCGTGGAGAGGTTCCAGTCCATGCCGATCGCCCGATCGGCCGTGCTCTGGGCGCACGTGCTCACGTCGCTGGTGTCGAACCTGGTGTCGATCGCCATCGTCATCGGAGTGGCCATCTTGATGGGCTTCCGCACCGGAGCGAGCGTGCTCGACTGGCTCGCCGTTGCGGGCATCCTGATCCTGTTCACCCTTGCGCTGACGTGGCTGGCGGTCATCCCCGGCCTGACCGCGAAGACGGTGGATGGCGCCAGCGCGTTCTCCTATCCGCTGATCTTCCTGCCGTTCATCAGCTCCGCATTCGTGCCGACGTCGTCGATGCCGGGGCCGGTGGCTTGGTTCGCCGAGTACCAGCCGGTGACGCCCATCGTGAACACGATCCGCGACCTGTTCATCGGTGAGCCGGTGAGCGGCGAGATCTGGATCGCGCTGGCGTGGATGGTCGGGCTGCTGGTCGTCGCGTACATCGTCGCCACCGCGATCTACCGCAAGAAGGTCAGCTGAGCGGCCGGCCGCATTCACGAGACTGCACGCCCACGCCACAACTGCGGGTACTACCCGCGGAGATGGTGTGGGCGTGCAGTCTCGCGGAGGTGGGGCCTGGGCTACGCGATCGCCTTGTCGACGATCTTCTTCGCCTCGGACTGCA
>JBQCJQ010000367.1:0-3980 GCA_051952615.1 Humibacter sp. | reverse complement strand
TACACCGAACTTCGGCGAGGGATGCCGGCACCGCGCCAGTGTGCGTGCCAGACATCCGTGATCGACGCGGTGGACCAGGCTCACGTCTGTCCTCACGCTGACATGCAGCACGAGTTGACAACGAATCCCCAATACGACGTGGGCCACGCCCACCGAAAGCGAGACATCACCATGGCTGACGACAGCAACAAGGTGGTCGCGGAGGCCCGCGACCAGTTCGGCAAGGGCGCTGCCCGCAAGATCCGTGCGGCGGGCAAGATCCCGGCCGTGCTCTACGGCCACGGCACCGACCCGCAGCACCTGACGCTGCCGGCGCACCAGCTCGGCCTGATCCTGCGCAAGGCGAACGCCGTGCTCGACCTCGACATCGCGGGCAAGTCCCAGCTCGCCCTGGTCAAGGACGTGCAGAAGGACCCGGTGCACCAGATCATCGAGCACATCGACCTCATCATCGTGCGTCGCGGTGAGAAGGTTCAGGTCGAGGTTCCCGTGCACGTCGAGGGCGAGTCGTTCTCCGGCACCATCGTGGTGCAGGACCTCGCGACCATCCACATCGAGACCGAGGCGACCCACATTCCGGAGCGCGTCGTCGTCGATGTCGAGGGTCTCGAGGAGGGCACGCACATCACGGCCGGCCAGATCGAGCTGCCGGGTTCGGCCTCGCTCCTGACCGACGCGGATGCCCTGGTCGTGGCGATCACCGTGCCCGCCGCCCCGGCTGCCGAGGAGACCGAAGAGGCCGAGGCTGCCGCTGAGGCCGAGGTCGCCGCGGACGCAGAGTCCGCCGAGTAGTCGACCGGGTAAGGCGCGCGCATGGCGGAGCAGCCCTGGCTCATCATCGGCCTGGGCAACCCCGGAACGCAGTACGCGCGCACCCGCCACAACATCGGTCAGATGGTGGTGGACGAGCTCGCTGCGCGGGCATCCGCCACATTCAAGACGCACAAGACCAACGCGAGGGTCGCCGAGGGACGCATCGTCCCCGGCGGCCCTCGCCTTGTTCTCGCCAAGCCGAACACGTACATGAACGTGTCGGGTGGCCCGGCTGCTCAGCTCGTGCGGTTCTACTCCGTCGAGCCGTCGCGGCTGATCGTGGTGCACGACGAGCTCGACATCCCGTTCGACACCATCAAGCTCAAGTCGGGCGGCGGCCACGGCGGTCACAACGGTGTGCGCGACATCGCGAGTGCGCTCGGCACGCCGAACTTCATCCGCGTGCGGGTCGGCGTCGGCCGGCCTCCCGGGCGAACGGATGCCGCAGACCACGTGCTCAGCCCGTTCGGCTCGGCTGAGCGTGAACTGCTGCCGAACCTGGTGTCAGACGGCGCGGACGCCGTCGAACTCGTCACCGAGCAAGGCCTGGTCGCCGCGCAGCAGAAGTACCACTCGCCCGCCTGACCCGCCGCGGCGCGGGCGCATGCTGCAGATGCGGCAGGGGCGGTCAGCGTCGTCGGCCGGCGAAGAGACGGCGGCGACGCGGCCGAGCGGCCACGACGACGGTCGTCGTGTTGGCGGTCGCCGGATAGATGTGTCCGTCCGCACCGATGATGAGCTCGGGCAGGCCGCCGGGGATCTCGTTCGGCAGCGGGGGATGTGCAACGGACATGTTCGCTCCTCGTTCCTGTACCTACGTGGGAAGAGGAGCGCCGACGCCGCCGCCCTGATACATCCAGAAGAATCTCGTGCCGTCGTGTATCAAAGGATGGCCGGTGGGCTCCTGAACTGTCGAAAGGGGTTCACCATGAAGGACACGCAGGGGCACGACGCCGCGACGAGTCCGATGCCGCCCGCGACTGCATACCCGATCTCTGAGCAGTCGTCGGTGGATTCTCGGACGAGCGTTCTCGCTCGCATCGCGCTCGAGGTCACACAACCGATCACCATCATTCGGTCGGAATGACTGTCTTGCCGCAACCCGACCTGCAGGCCACAGTGGTGTCCATGGGGGTTGGTGAACCCGCGGAGGCATCCGCGCGCCCCGCGCACGCGGTGGCGGCGGATGCCTTCCGCTCCGGGCTGGCCGGCGACGGCGCCGCGATGACCCGGCTCGTGCACGCCATGAACCCGGTGCTGTGGCACGTCGTGCGCGCGTACCGCCTCGACGAGGCGACGGCGAAGGACGTCGTGCAGGAGACCTGGGTGAGGTTCGTGCGTGGGTACTCGTCGATCGACGATCCCTCCGCCGTCGCGGCGTGGCTGATGGTCACGGCGAGAAGAGAAGCGTGGCGGACGGTGAAGCGCCAGGCCGACGCCACCCCGGTCGAGCCCGTTGCACTCGAGCCGCACCTCGAGGTGGCGCCGTCGGCCGAGGACGCCGCGGTCGGCCGCATCACGGATGCCGACCTCTGGCGCTGCGTACGCACGCTGTCCGATCGCTGCCAGCGGCTGCTGCGCATCGTGGCGTTCGACGACAAACCCGACTATCGCCGTATCGCGGAGGAGACCGGCATGCGGGTCGGAAGCATCGGACCGACACGATCCCGCTGTCTGGACAGGCTCCGTGCCGCACTCGTAGCGGAAGGACAACGATGAGACCCGAAACACTCGACGACAACGAGCTGCTCGACGCCCTCCGCGACATGTGGATGCGCCTCGACCCGCCGCCGGAAGACCTCGACGCGCTGGCCATCCAGGCCATCGAACAGGCTGAACTCGACGATCCGATCGTGCTCGAGCTGATGTCGGAGGACTTCGCCTTCGCGAACGTGCGAGGCGAAGGCGAGCGCACCCTCCGGTTCGAGGCGGGCCGGTACGAGGTCCTCCTGCGCATCGCACGCGAGCCGGAGGGCTACCGCATCGACGGCTGGAGCACACCGGCCGCCCAAGGCGTCGTGCGCATCGAATGCGACGGCCACGAACGGGTCACCGACTCGGATGCCCTCGGCCGGTTCGCGTTCGTCGGCATCGGCTCCGGAACGGCGACCGTGTCCCTCACGGAGTCGCCGGGCGCCGCGCCCACCTGGACCACGGCGGCCTTCACGCTCTGAAGTGCTTCACGCACTGATGACCTCACGCTCAGATTCACACACCGAGAGGAACGACCATGGCCGAGAACGCGAATCGCGTGCGCCACGTCAGACACTGGACGCCGCAGTCGCCACCCGCCGAACTCGGAACACTGACGGCCGAGACGGCGAAGGCGATTCCGGTTCCCGGTGTGGTGGCTCATCCGACCACGTACACGCCCGATCAGCTGCTCGTGTCGACGCTTGCGGATGCCGACGGCACGCTCGAGCTGCTCTCGAGGGCGGCGGAGACGTTCGGCTGGAAGATTCCGCACGAGAACGTCACATCGATCGCGCACGTCGACGAAGACGACGAGGTTCGGAACCGTCGGGCGCGCCAGCATTCGTGGGCGACCGGCCCCCTCGGCGTCCGGAGGGTGCCCATCGTCGCGGGAGAGAGCAGCACGCAGTCGCCGAACGCGTGGCTCGTGCTGCAGCGCGCCAGGATGCTCGCGCCCGACAACCGGCTGCCCGGCGTCGGACTCAACCACGTGCTGACCGTGGGCACCGACATCGTCGCCGAGCCGTACGAGCGCACCAACCCCTACGAGCGCACCAACCCGTACGAGCGCACCAACCCGTACGAGCGCACCAACCCCTATGAACGGACCAACCCGTACGAACGTACGAACCCGTTCGGCGCCGTCGGCGCGGCCATCGCAGGCTATGGCGTCGCAGGATCGGGTGGTCTGCAGCCCGTGGCGGTGACCCTGGCTCCGCCCCTGCGAACGCCCAAGGACGATCGAACCGTGGTCGGCGTGCTCGACAGCGGGTGCGGAAGGCACCCGTGGTTCGACGGTCGCCCCGGCGATCAGGTGGTCTACCGAGACGTCGAGGTCACCGGACCAGGAGGAAGAACACGCCCGATCGGCTATCGCGACTCCCAGCACGACAGCGAGGTGCACGCGGACGTGGTCGGCCCGCTCGACGGCGAGCTCGACCCGATCGCCGGCCACGGAACGTTCATCGCCGGAC
>JBQCJQ010000366.1:0-10436 GCA_051952615.1 Humibacter sp. | reverse complement strand
GGCGAGCTTCTCAGCCGGCTGCGCCTGCAGGCACCGCGCTCACGGTGCGATCGATGGTGCACTGGCCGAGCACACGGGTGCCGACGTAGACGACCGCGCTCTGGCCGGTGGCGACGCCGTTCAACGGGGTCTCTGGGCGGATGACCAGCTCACCGTCATCCATTACCGCCGTCGCGGCGACCGGGTCGGCGTGCGCACGGATCTGCACCTCGCAGGTGAACGGCGTCTCAGCGTCGCGGGGCGGCTGCCCTGCCCAGGTGATCCTCCGGCCCGCGAGTTCGGCGATGTCGAGCGCCTCCTTCGGACCGACGACGACTGTGTTCTCGGCGGGCTTCACCTCGAGCACGAAACGAGGGCGTCCGTCAGGCGCTGGCACCGTGATGCCGAGGCCGCGCCGCTGTCCCACGGTGTAGGCGTGCGCGCCCTGGTGGCTGCCGACGACGGCGCCTGAGCGGTCGACGATCTCACCGGGGGCGGTGCCGACGTGCTCCGCGAGCCATCCGCGGGTGTCGCCGTCGGGGATGAAGCAGATGTCGTGCGAGTCGGGCTTCTGCGCGATCGTGAAGCCGCGCTCGGCAGCCTCCGCACGCACCTCCGCCTTCGAGGGCGTCGCTCCGAGCGGGAACATGGCGTGCGCGAGCTGCTCGGCCGTGAGCACGCCGAGCACGTACGACTGGTCCTTCGCCCACGCCGCCGCACGGTGCAGCTCACGGTTGCCGTCCGCGTCCGTCAGGATGCTCGCGTAGTGGCCGGTGCAGACCGCGTCGAAGCCGAGCGCCATCGCCTTCTCGAGAAGGGCTGCGAACTTGATCTTCTCGTTGCACCGCAGGCAGGGGTTGGGCGTGCGGCCGGCCGAGTACTCCGCGATGAAGTCGTCGACGACGTCGAGCTTGAAGCGCTCGGAGAAGTCCCACACGTAGTACGGGATGCCGATGATGTTCGCGACCCGCTGCGCATCCATCGAGTCCTCGATGGTGCAGCAGCCACGGCTGCCCGTGCGCAACGTTCCGGGCATGCGGCTCAGGGCCAGGTGAACGCCGACGACGTCGTGCCCCGCGTCCACGGCGCGCGCCGCCGCCACCGCCGAGTCCACTCCCCCGCTCATCGCCGCCAGAACACGCATGACCCCAAGTCTACGAAATGGTCCCTCAATGTCTGTCGGCGAGGGAAATGTACCTCAGCGAGCGCCGAGGGCGGACTCGCGGGTGGCCATGCCAGCACGGGATGCCTGCGCGTGGGCGGCGGGAAGCGCGGCGAGGAAGGCGTCGACGTCGGCGTCCGTCGAGGTGCGCCCCAAGGTGATCCGCAGCGCCCCGCGTGCGTCATCCTCGCTGCGTCCCATGGCGCGCAACACGTGCGACGGCTCGGGGATGCCCGCCTGGCACGCCGACCCCGTCGACACCTCGACGCCCGCGGCATCGAGCAGGAACAGCAGCGAGTCGCCTTCGCATCCCGGGAAGGTGAAGTGAACGTTCGACGCGAGCCGGGAGTCCGCGTCGGCATCGTCGGCACCTTGCGGCTCGCCGGGAACCCGCGCCCCCGGCTCCGGTCCGCTGAGCACCGCATCGGGCACCGCGGAGCGCACGCCCGAGATCAACCTGTCCCGCAACGCGACGAGCCGAGCGGACTCCGACTCTCGCGAGGCCTCTGCCGCATCCGCCGCAACGGCGAACGCCGTCGCGGCAGCAACGTCCTGGGTTCCGCTGCGCACCTGTCGCTGCTGGCCTCCGCCGTGCAGGAGCGGCACGATCGCTGCATCCCGTGACAGTACGAGGCCTCCGGCCCCGATCGGGCCGCCGATCTTGTGTGCGGAGACGCTCAGTGCGACGAGCCCCGCCGAACCGCCCGAACCCGTTCGGCGCCGCATGCCTGCGAAGTCGATGGGCAGATGCCCGTATGCGGAGACGGCATCGATGTGCACGGGAACCCCCGCTGACGCCGCGAGCGACACGATCCGCTCGACCGGCTGAACCGTGCCGACCTCGTTGTTCGCCCAGAGGAAGGTGAGCAGGGCGATCCCCGCCGGGTCGACGGCGAGCGCGGACTCGAGCGCGTCGAGCCGCACGAATCCCCGGTCATCCAACGGCAGCCATTCCACCTCGGCGCCCTCGTATGCAGCCAGCCACTCGACGGTGTCGATCGTTGCGTGGTGCTCGCCCTCCGGAGCCAGGATGCGCGTGGCACCGTTCGCCCGACGCGCCCAGTAGAGACCTTTGATCGCGAGATTGATCGCCTCCGTGCCGCCCGACGTGAAGACGAGCTCGATGCCCTGACACCCGAGGGTCGAGGCGACGCGTTCACGGGCATCCTCGAGCACGCGCTTGGCGGTCTGTCCCGCCGTGTGAATGCTCGACGGATTGCCGACCGTCGCCAGCGCGCGCGCATACGCCTCGATCGCCTCTGGCAGAACGGGGGTCGTGGCGGCGTGGTCAAGGTAGACCGGCATACGAATTACTGTAAGACGCATGCCTTCGGAGGATCCCCTATCGCAGCTCGGCGTGACCTCGGGCCAGGACGGCGGCACGATCCGGGTCTACTCGAAGCACGCGACGACTGTCGAACTGCTGGTCTTCGACGACAAGGACCTGCACTGGCTCACCGACCGCGTTCCGCTCACCCGGGATGACGACGACGTGTGGTCCGCGCACTCGGAGCAGCTGAAGCCCGGAACACGCTACAACATCCAGTGTTCGGGTCCGCGTGGCCCAGAGTTCCACTACAACGAGCGCAAACCGCTGATCGAACCGTATTCGCGCGGACTCGTGCGCTCGGGCTCGAGGGAGTGGCGATCGGTCGCCGTCGACGACGCCTTCGACTGGGGCGGCGTGTCTAAACCGCGGACCCCTCGGGACCACACGGTGATCTACGAGGCGCACGTGAAGGGGCTGACGGTTCTGAATCCGGATGTCCCCGCAGAGCTGCGCGGCACGTATGCGGGCCTCGCCCACCCGGCGACCATCGATCACCTTCATCGGCTGGGCGTCACCGCCGTCGAGCTGCTTCCGGTGCACGCCTTCGTGACCGAGCAGCGCCTTACCAGGCTCGGACTGTCGAACTACTGGGGCTACAACACGCTGAACTTCTTCACCCCGCACGCGCCGTACGCGACGACCACGTCGCAGGCCTCGGGAGCAGAAGCCGTGCTGCGCGAGTTCAAGGGCATGGTTCGGCTGCTGCACGCCGCCGGCATCGAGGTCATCCTCGACGTCGTCTACAACCACACGGCGGAGGAAGGGCTCGGCGGCCCGACCACGAGCCTGCGCGGCATCGACAACTCCACCTACTACCGGCAGAATCCCGACGGCTCCTACATCGACACCACCGGCGTGGGCAACACGATCGACTTCGGCAACCCGATCGCCGAGCGCCTCGTGCTCGACTCGCTGCGGTACTGGGCGAACGAGGTGCAGATCGACGGCTTCAGGTTCGATCTCGCGGCGACGCTCGGGCGCGATGAGACCGGTGCCTTCGACCCGGAGCACTCGTTGCTCACGACCATCGCCGACGACCCGGCGCTCGAGGATGTCAAGCTCATCGCCGAGCCGTGGGATGTCGGCCTCGGCGGTTGGCAGACCGGTAACTTTCCCGACGGCTGGTCCGAGTGGAACGACAGGTACCGCAACCGCGCGCGGTCGTTCTGGCTCACCGACATCGCGGAGGCCCGTCGTCACGGCGCTCCCTCAGCCGGCATCGGATCCCTGGCGACGCGGCTGGCCGGGTCATCCAATCTGTTCAGTGAAGAGCGCGGCCCTCTTGCTTCGGTCAACTTCATCACGGCGCACGACGGGTTCACCCTCGCCGACCTGGTCTCCTACGACCACAAGCACAACGTCGGCAACGGCGAGGACAACCGGGACGGCACGGATGACAACCGTTCGTTCAACCACGGCGCGGAGGGGACGACCACCGACGAGGACATCCTCGCCGAGCGCCGCAGGGCGATCCGCAACCTGATGGGAACGTTGCTGCTGTCCGCGGGCATCCCGATGATCACGGCCGGCGACGAATACGGCCGCACCCAGAACGGCAACAACAACGCCTACTGCCACGACGACGAGCTCACCTGGTTCTCGTGGGACTGGTCGCCGCGCCAGAAGGAGCTCGCCGCCGTCGCCGCCGAGCTGATCCGGCTGCGCAAGGAGAACCCCGCGCTGCGGCCCGTTCACTTCGGACGGTTCGGCGAGACCGTGCCGAGCGCGAGCCAGATGGACTGGTACGACGCCGACGGCAACACCATGGCCGTCGAGGACTGGGACTCACCCCACAACCGCACGCTGCAGTATCTCGCCGCCTCGACACCGGAGTTCGAGGAGTTCAACCGGATCCTGCTGATCGTCCACGGCCTCGAAACCGTCGTGTCGGTCACCCTTCCGGAGCACGAGGGAGTGAAGGGCTACACGCTGCTCTGGGATAGCGCGGACGAGACGGTGACGCCCGACACCACGGAGTACGCCCCCGGCGACATCCTCGACGTGGGCCCGACAGAGATGAAGCTCTTCCGGGCCCACGGCTGACGCCGGAGCTGCCCGGGCGGAGTCACTCCGCGATCGCGATGAGCCCGAGTTCTGCCGGGCTCGCCATGTAGGCGTTGTTCGGCACGACGCGCACCGTGTAGCCGAACGAGCCGGAGCGATCGAGAGGAACGACACCCTCGAAGGCGATCGCACTGCCCGTGCCGCCCTCGTGCGCCTCCAGGGTCTCGCGGAGCACAGCGACCAGCTCGTCATCCTCTCCGGTGTGACCGTAGACGACCTCGACCGCGACATCGTCGGGAGTCAGCTCGCCGAGCTCGACGTGCGCACGCAGCCGCAGACGGTCGCCGACCTGGGGAACCGCGTCGACGCCGCCGGACTCCACGTGCACGACGCTGACCTGCGACCATGCTGCGGCGATGCGCGCCTTCCACGCGGCGAACTCGCGTGCTCCCGCGTAGCGGGCACCCTGCAGTTCGCGCGCCTCGTGGCTGGCCGGAACGTAGAGCTCCTCGACGTACTGCCGCACCATGCGGTCGGCGCTCAGCTCGGGCGACAGCGTCTTGAGCGTGTGGCGCACCTGCTGCATCCAGCGCACCGGAACCCCGCGGTCGTCGCGATCGTAGAACCTCGGCGCGATCTGGTGCTCGATCAGGTCGTAGAGGGCAGTGGCTTCCAGGGCGTCGCGCTCTGCGCTGTCCCCGGCCGTGTCCGCAGAGGGGATGGCCCAGCCGTTCTCGCCATCGAAGTACTCGGCCCACCAGCCGTCGAGGATCGACAGGTTGAGCGTGCCGTTGAGAGCCGCTTTCATGCCGCTGGTGCCGCACGCCTCGAGGGGACGCAGCGGGTTGTTCAGCCAGATGTCGCAGCCGGGGTAGAGCGTCTGCGCCATCGTCATGTCGTAGTCGGGCAGGAAGACGAGCCTCTCGCGCACCTCGGGTCGCGCAGCGAACTCGACGAGCTCCTGGATGAGCCGCTTGCCTCCGTCGTCGGCCGGGTGTGCCTTGCCCGCGATCACCAGCTGAACCGGACGCTCCGGATCGTTCAGGATGCTCGTCAGACGCTCCTTGTCGTGCAGCATCAACGTGAGCCGCTTGTACGTTGCGACGCGACGCGCGAAGCCGATCGTCAGCACACCGGGATCGAGCATCTCCTTCACCCAGCTCGGCACGATGGTGTCCGGCGACCTGCGTTTCCACGCACCGGAGACGCGAGCGCGGGCATCCTGCACCAGGTTCTGCCTGAGGCGACCACGTACCTCCCACAGCCGGTCGTCACCGAGGTTCTCGGAGAGCCAGTCGGCGTGGGCCGTGTCGGAGGTGCCCAGATTCTGCTCCGCGAGCTGCAGCAGCAGCGGATCGGTCCACGTCGGCGCGTGCACGCCGTTGGTGACCGACCCGATCGGCACGTCGTCGGGGTCGAATCCCGGCCACAGCCCTGCGAACATGTGCCGCGAGACGTTGCCGTGCAGCTTCGAGACACCGTTCGCACGCTGTCCGAGCCGCAGGCCCATCACGGCCATGTTGAACACGCCGGGCGAGCCGCCCGCGTAGTTCTCGGCTCCGAGCCGCATGACGTCATCGACGTCGACCCCGGTGACCAGGTCGTGCTGCTCGAAGTACCGGCGGACGAGGGATGCCTCGAATCGGTCGATCCCCGCCGCAACGGGTGTGTGCGTCGTGAACACGGTCCCCGCGCGCACGGCCTCCAGCGCCGCGGGATAGGCGAGTCCGTCCCCGACCAGTTCGGCGATGCGCTCAAGGCCCTGGAATCCGGCGTGGCCTTCGTTGGTGTGGTACACCGTCGGCTGGGGTCCGCCGAGAAGGGATCCGGCGATGCGCAGGGCGCGAACCCCGCCGATGCCGAGCAAGAGCTCCTGCAGCAGTCGGTGCTCACCGCCACCGCCGTAGAGACGGTCGGTCACACCGCGCAGGTCGTCGTCGTTCTCGGGGATGTTCGTGTCCAGCATCAGGAGGCGAACGCGGCCGACCAGCGTGGTCCAGATGCGCGCGCTCAGCGTGCGGCCGTCCGGCAGCGCGAGCGCGACGAGCGCGGCGGTGCGGTCCGGGTGCCGCAGCACGGAGAGGGGCATGCCGTCGGGGTCGAGCACCGGGTAGCTCTCCTGCTGCCAGCCGTCGGACGAAAGAGACTGCGCGAAGTATCCCGAGCGGTAGAACAAGCCGACGCCGGTGAGCGGCAGGCCGAGGTCCGACGCGCTCTTCAGGTGGTCGCCCGCCAGGATGCCGAGGCCTCCCGAGTACTGCGGGAGGGCGGCGGTGATGCCGAACTCCGGCGAGAAGTAGGCGATCGCAGCGGGAGCGTCTTCGAGGGTCTGATACCAGCGCGGCTCGGAGATGTAACGGCGCAGGTCGTCGCGAAGGCCGTTGGCCCAACCGACGAATCCCTCGTCGCCCGCGAGCTCCGCAAGCCGCTCCGGGCTCACCGATCCGAGGAGGGCGAGCGGGTCGTGATTGGTCTCGTCCCAGAGGTTCTCCGAGACGTGCCGGAAGAGGTCTCTTGTCGGCTCGTGCCACGACCAACGCAGGTTGGACGACAGCTCATCGAGGGCTTGGAGCGAGTCGGGTATGACAGCGCGAACGGTGAATCGTCGGATTGCCTTCACCTCAGCCACCCTACCGGCGTGAGGTTTCCGAGACGTGAACGCCGGCGGAGCGACATCGGGCCATCAGCGCGCTACGGTCGGAGCATGCCGTCCCCGACGTCGCCGCAACCGCACAAGGGCGAAGCGCCCGCAGAACACCACGACGCCGCCTTCCGCGGCGTGCTCGGCCGATTGCCGATCCTCGACGTGAGACCTGTCGTCGACGGCGGAGCGTGGCCGGCGAAGGCGTTCGCGGGTGAGGTGGTGCCGTTCTCGGCTGTGGCGTTCCGTGAGGGCCACGGAGCGATCGGCGTCGAACTCGAGCTTCGGGATCCCCACGGCCTCATCGCACGCAAGCGCATGGCGCCCGGAGAGCCCGGCCTCGACCGCTGGCACACGCTGGCCCAGCTCCCCACGGTGGGCATGTGGCGGTTCGCCGTGCGAGCGTGGGCCGACGACTGGGCGACCTGGCGGCACGCCGCAGAGGTGAAGGTGCCGATCGGTCAGGATGTCGAGCTCGTGTTCGCCGAAGGCGCCGAGCTGCTCACCCGTGCCCTCGCGTCCCGGCGTCCGCCGTCCGACCGGTCTGCGCTGAACGAGCTGCTCGCCACGATCACCGACACGGGCGTCGACCCAGCCGCTCGACTGGCCGCCGCGATCGGCGACCGCGTGACCGACATCCTGATCGCCCGCCCCATCGCATCGCTGACGACGACGAGCTCGGAGCACCTCATCGAGGTCGAGCGCGAACGGGCGGGTGTGGCCGCCTGGTACGAGTTCTTCCCGCGGTCGGAAGGCGCGAGGCGGCGCGACGACGGCAGCTGGGAGTCCGGCACGTTCCGCACGGCCGCCAAGCGCCTGCCCGAGGTGGCTGCAATGGGCTTCGACGTGGTGTACCTCCCGCCTGTGCATCCGATCGGCCAGAGCTACCGCAAAGGGCGCAACAACACGCTGACGCCGGAGCCCGGAGACCCCGGATCGCCGTGGGCCATCGGGGGCGAGGACGGCGGCCACGACGCGCTGCACCCCGAGCTGGGCACCATGAAGGACTTCGCCCACTTCCTGCGCAAGGCGACGAAGGCGGGCCTCGAGGTCGCGATGGACTTCGCGCTGCAGGCCTCGCCTGACCACCCGTGGGTGCGTGAGCACCCCGAGTGGTTCACCACGCTTCCGGACGGCACGATCGCATACGCGGAGAACCCGCCGAAGAAGTACCAGGACATCTACCCGATCAACTTCGACAACGATCCGGCAGGCATCAGGGCCGAGGCGCTGCGCGTCGTCGAGTACTGGATCGAGGCGGGCATCCGCACCTTCAGGGTGGACAACCCGCACACGAAGCCGCTCGACTTCTGGGAGTGGCTGATCCACACCGTGCGCGCGGAGCACCCTGAGGTGATCTTCCTCGCAGAGGCGTTCACCCGTCCTGCGGTGATGCAGACGCTCGCGAAGGCCGGCTTCCAGCAGTCGTACTCCTACTTCACCTGGCGCAACACGAAGCAGGAGCTCGAGGAGTTCCTCGATCAGATCGCGCACGAGACCTCGGCGTTCATGCGCCCCAACCTGTTCGTCAACACGCCAGACATCCTCACCGCCTATCTGCAGTTCGGCGGCAGGCCGGCCTTCAAGGTTCGAGCGGCCGTCGCGGCCACGGGTGCCCCGCTCTGGGGCGTGTACGCGGGCTTCGAGCTGTACGAGTCGGTGGCACGCAGCGGTGCCGAGGAGTACATCGACAACGAGAAGTACGAGTACCGGCCGCGCGACTTCGCCGGCGCCGAGGCGGCAGGCGAATCGCTTGCGCCCTACCTCGCGATGCTGAACAGGGTGCGAAGCGAGCATCCCGCGCTGCGTCAGCTGCGCAACCTCCACGTGCACGGCAGCGAGGATGACGCAGTTCTCGTCTACAGCAAGCACCTCTCCCGCGAGTTCACCGGCACCCGACTGCCCGACACGGTCATCGTCGTGGCCAATGTCGACCCGCACTCGGTGCGCGAGACCATCGTGCACCTCGACCTGCCGGCGATCGGCTTGCCCGCGGGATCGGACTTCGCGGTGACCGACGCCGTCACCGGTCAGCGTTGGAACTGGACCTCCGCCAACTACGTGCGGTTGGATTCGTTCCACGAGCCCGTGCACATCCTCACCGTGGAGGCATCATGACGTCTGCAGCGAAGCACGCCGACGGGTCCTCGGCCATGTCGTCGACCAGCCTCGACGACGGGCTGCTCGCCGCCGTCGCGGAGGGTCGGTACCACGACCCGCACTCGGTTCTCGGCCAGCACGTCGTGGCCGGTCCCGACGTCGCTGACCGGGTGACCGTCATCCGCACCCTGCGCCCGCTCGCGAAGGCCGTCACGGCGATCGTCTCGACGGGTGCCAGAATCTCGCTCGCCCATGTCGGCCACGGCATCTGGCAGGGCATCAGCGTGCTCGGCCCCGAGCCGTACCTCATCGAGGCGTCGTACGACGACGGCTCCCGCTGGGTCGCGGACGACCCGTACCGGTTCACGCCCACCGTGGGCGAGCTCGACCTGCACCTCATCGCGGAGGGCAGGCACGAACGGCTGTGGGACGCTCTCGGCGCCCACCACCGCGAGCACGAGGGCGTGAGCGGCACAGCGTTCACCGTGTGGGCGCCCAACGCCGCCGCCGTGCGCGTCGTCGGCGACTTCAACCAGTGGAACGGCGTCTCCGCTGCGATGCGCTCGATGGGGCGCAGCGGCGTGTGGGAGCTGTTCCTGCCGGGCATCGAACCTGGCGCGGTCTACAAGTTCGAGGTGCTCGGCAGAGACGGCCAGTGGCGCATGAAGGCCGACCCGATGGCGCGTTACGCGGAGGTCTCCCCCGCTACGGGTTCGGTGGTGGTCGTCAGCGACTACGCATGGGGCGATGGCGAGTGGATGCACGCGCGTGCGTCATCCAACCCGCACAGCGGCCCCATGAGCGTCTACGAGCTCCACCTCGGCTCGTTGCGGCCGGGACTGGGGTATCGCGACGCGGCGGATGCCCTCATCGACTACCTCGTGCCGCTCGGGTACACGCACGTGGAGTTCCTGCCGCTGGCCGAGCATCCGTTCGGCGGCTCGTGGGGCTATCAGGTGACCGGCTACTACGCGCCGACCAGCAGGTTCGGGCATCCGGACGATCTGCGCTACCTGATCGACCGCCTGCACGGTGCGGGCATCGGCGTGCTGATGGACTGGGTGCCCGGCCACTTTCCGAAGGACGAGTGGGCGCTGGCCAGGTTCGACGGTCAGGCGCTGTACGAGCATCCCGATCCGCGGCGGGGCGAGCACCAGGACTGGGGCACCTACATCTTCGACTTCGGGCGATCGGAGGTGCGCAACTTCCTGGTCGCCAAC
>JBQCJQ010000365.1:0-4975 GCA_051952615.1 Humibacter sp. | reverse complement strand
TCGTCGTCGGGCAGGTAGGAGAGGACCGCGAGGCCCGCCGAGGCCACGCCCAATGGAAAGCGGGCGCCCTCGTAGAGCACGAAGGAGCGGATGGGAAAGCTGCCTTCCTCCCGCACGAGGCACACGGTCTCTGCTCCGCGCCGGACGGAGAGGAACGCGCTCTCGCCGGTCTCGCCGGCCAGCGCCCGAACGCTCTCGCGGGCGGCGTCGGTGACGTCGAACCGATTTGCCGCGACCGCGCCGAGCAGATAGAGCTCGGGGCCGAGGAACCAGCGCGCGGTGCCCGGGTCGTGGTCGACGAATCCCTCCGCCGCGAGGGAGGCGAGCAGGCGGTGCGCCGTGGGGCGAGTGAGACCGGCGGCATGTGCGACGGCGGTCGCTGATACCCCGCGCGGGTGCTCCGAGACGACGCGAAGCACCCTGCTCACGCGGGAGACCACCTGCGCTCCCGGCGTCGGATCAGCCATGACGGCACATCATATTGTCCATATTGTGAGCATATTGCCGCCGCTCGACCAGACTGCAAGCATCTCGGCAATTACCGCGCATCCACGCTTTGACAGTAGATGAGCGGTCGCCATAGCGTCGACCTCAGTGCCGGAACCATGACCATGTAGTGGACGGTGACCCGGACCACGAGGGAGTGACGTGCCGAAGCAGTGGGCGAGTGCGGCAGAAGCCATCCACGGCGTCGTGCGCGACGGTGCGGTCGTCGCCGTCGGCGGGTTCGGGCTCTCCGGCAATCCGACCGACTTGATCGAGGCGCTCCGCGACACAGGGGCTCGCGACCTCACGATCGTGTCGAACAACATGGGCGTCGACGGCAAGGGTCTCGGCCTTCTGCTCGAGAATCGGCAGGTGGCAAGAGTGATCGCCTCCTATGTCGGAGAGAACAAGCTCTTCGCCGAGCAATACCTGTCCGGAGCGCTCGAGGTCGAGTTCACGCCGCAGGGCACGCTCGCCGAACGGCTGCGGGCGGGCGGGGCCGGCATCGCGGGTTTCTACACGAAGACCGGGGTGGGTACGCCGGTGGCCGAGGGCAAGCCGCACGCCGAGTTCGACGGGGAGACCTTCGTGCTGGAGCGCGGCATCCGCGCCGATCTGGCACTCGTGCATGCCTGGCGGGCCGACGCAGAGGGAAACCTGGTCTACCGCTTCGCCGCACGCAACTTCAATCCGTTGGTCGCCACCGCCAGCCACCTCACCGTCGCCGAGGCCGAGGAAGTGGTCGACGGATGGCTCGACCCCGACACCGTCGTGACGCCCGGCATCTACGTGCAACGACTCGTGACCGCACGGTCGCGTGTCAAGGAGATCGAGCAGCGCACCACTCGGCCCCGAGCCGCGGGCGCGTGACCCCTGACGCCCGGACAAGGAGACTGCATGCCATGGACCCGCGATGAGATGGCGGAGATCGCCGCCTCAGAACTCAGTGACGGCGAATACGTGAACCTGGGGATCGGCATCCCTACCCTCGTCGCCAACCACCTCCCGCCGGGTGTGCGGGTGATCCTTCAGAGCGAGAACGGTTTGCTGGGCATGGGCCCTTTCCCGTTCGAGGGCGAGGAAGACGCCGACCTCATCAATGCCGGCAAGCAGACCGTCACTCTGCTACCCGGTGCGAGCGTGTTCGACTCGGCCGCGAGCTTCGCCATGATCCGCGGCGGCCACGTCTCGACAGCCATCCTCGGTGCGCTCCAGGTGGCGAGCAACGGAGACCTGGCGAACTGGACCATCCCGGGCAAACTCGTGAAAGGAATGGGCGGTGCGATGGATCTCGTCGCCGGTGCCCCGCGGGTCATCGTGCTCACCGATCACGTCTCGAAAGACGGCGCGCCGAAGATCGTCGCTCGCTGCGATCTGCCCCTGACCGGAGCCGGAGTAGTGGATCGCATCATCAGCGACCTCGCGGTGTTCGACGTGATCGACGGCGCCCTGGTGCTGCGCGCCATCGCCCCGGGCGAATCCATCGACGACGTGCGATCGAAGACCGGAGCAGACTTCACCGTCTACCGGGCGGTCCAGCCGCCGTCCATCGTGTAAGCCGCGCCGGTGACCATCGCGGCGTGATCCGAGGCCAGCCACCCGACGAGCGATGCGACCTCCTCCGGCTCGACGAGGCGTTTGATCGCCGTCTCCGTGAGCATCACCCGCTCGAGCACTTCGTCCTCGCGGATCCCATGAGCAGCCGCCTGATCGGCGATCTGCCGCTCGACGAGAGCGGTGCGAACGTATGCAGGATTGACGCAGTTGCTCGTGACGCCGTGCGTGGCACCCTCCAGGGCCGTCGCCTTCGACAGCCCCTCGAGACCGTGCTTCGCGGTGACGTACGCGGACTTGAAGGCGCTCGCCCTCAGGCCATGCACACTCGAGACGTTGATGATGCGCCCCCACCCGCGTCGGTACATTCCCGGCAGCACCGCGCGGATGAGGAGGAACGGCGACTCCACCATGAGTCGCTGGATCAGCCGGAACGATTCCGGGTCGAACTCGGGCAGCGGGCTCACCCGCTGGATGCCGGCGTTGTTGATCAGAATGTCGGCATCCAGCTCGACGTCCTCCAGCGCCGAGGTGTCCGAGAGGTCGACGACCCACGATTCCCCGTTCACCTCCGCGGCGGCGTCCTGCGCCAGGCCAGGATCGCGGTCCGCGATCACGACCACCGCTCCACGCCGCGCGAGTTCGCGCGCACAGGCCAGGCCGATGCCGCTCCCGCCCCCCGTGACGATCGCTCGCCGACCGGCAAGGCTCGACCGTTCGTCCTCCACGTTCACGGGCGCTGTCCGGCTCCGTCCAGACCCCAGATCAAGGGCAGCTCCACCATGGTCGCCGGGTCCTGGTCGACCATCGTCGCGATGAGGGCATCCCAGTCCGGATCGCTCGGCCGAACCTGCGCCAGCCGTCGCTCCATCTCGTCCTTCCCGTGGGTCGTCTCGATGAGGTGCACGAGGGTGAGCCCGTCACGCCAGATGCGCCACTCGACGACGCCGGCCTCCCGCAGAGCGTTGGCCAGCGACTCCGGCACCCGGCGGTGGGTGCGCGCGTACGCCTCCTCCTGCCCTGGAAGCAGCCGGGTACGCCAGGCGATCACCGAGGTCGACGAGGATGAGGAAGAGGACGAGGATGACGGTCCGGATGTCATGGCGGTGCTCCTGCTGTCGAGGGGATGACGGGGCTGGACGTTCACAGGGTCGCCGCCGCTGGGTCCCATCCGGGCGGTAGCAGCAGCGGGGAAGCCGCGGTGGAGTGCATCTCCACGACACCACCCGTACCGGCGGCTTCGACGATCGAGAGCAGCACGTCGAGAACGTGGAAGGCCAGCGCGCCGGACGCACGCTCCGGAACACCCGCCCGGATCGCGCGCGCAAGCTCCACGACGCCGGTGCCGCGCGTGACCGTCGAGCCCACCTCGGGAATCGTCTCCGGTTCGGCGACTCCTCGACGCCACAGGCTGGTCGCTCCGTCGAAGGCGTTGGGATTCGGTACGTCGATCGCGCCCTCGACACCGCTGACCTCGATCATCGGTGCCCGCGTACGCCATCCTTGGAAGCTGGTGATCAGTTGCGCCGAGGCGCCCGATGCGAACCGCAGGAGCCCGGCGTGGAAGGTCGGCGTCGTCACCGGAACCCGCTCGCCGGCTCGTGGGCCCGCCGCGATGACGCGTTCGTCGAGCGCCGTCGAATCGACCGCCGTGACCGATGCGACCGGCCCGAGCAGCTGGACGAGACTCGTGACGTAGTACGGTCCGAAATCCAGCAGCGGCCCGCCTCCCGGCAGGTAGAAGAAGTCGGGATTCGGATGCCACCGCTCCGGTCCTGCGCTCTGCATCACGGCCAACGCGGTGAGCGGCCGGCCGATCGCTCCGGACTCCACGGTGCGCTGCGCCGTCTGCAAACCGGCGCCGAGGAAGGTGTCCGGCGCGCTCGCCGCTCGCAGGCCCCGCGCCTCCGCAAGTGCGAGCAGTTCGCGCGCGCCGGCGAGTTCGAGCGCGAAGGGCTTCTCGTTCCACACATGCTTGCCGGCCTCGAGTGCGCGCGCAGCGACATCCGCGTGTGCGGCGGGGATGGTCAGATTGACGACGATCTCGACGTCGTCGCGTGCCAGCAGACCATCGACCGAGCCGGACCACGGCAGCCCGAACTCGGCCGCGCGCTCTGCGGCGCGCGCCTCATCGAGATCCGCAACGCCCACGACCTCGAGGTCGGGGAACTGCGTCAGGTTGCCGAGGTACTGACTCGAGATCACCCCGGTACCGATGACGCCGACTCGGGCAGGCCCCGCGCTCACCGACCGCTCTCCGCCGCGTCGAGGTAGGCGAAGCTCGCGGCGACACCGCCGAAGATGTCGCCCGCGTAGCCGTCGAATTCGACGATGCGCAGCGCGGACGGCGCTGCGGCCAGCACCGCGGGGATGTCGACGGAGCCCTCTCCCGCAGGCACCTGCCGATCGGCGTCGACCGGTGCGCCGTCGCCATGCGCCTCGCCGGGTCGCGGCATCGGGCCGTCCTTGATGTGGAGCGCGCGCACGCGATCGCCCAGGTCTTCCAGCAAGGCGGGAACGGATGCCCCGCCCACCGCAGCCCAGTAGGTGTCGATCTCCAGCACCACCGAAGGGTCCAGCGCAGTGACGAACGCCTCGTAGGAACCTGCGTTCTCGAACTCCCACCAGTGGTTGTGGTAGCCGAGCGTCACACCGTGGTCGGACGCCAGCGGCACGAGAGAGTTGATCCGCTCCGCGATCTGCCGCGCTCCGGCCTCGGTCTCCCAGCCGAAACGCACCGACGACTCGATCACCGTGCCGATCCCCAGCCGGGACGCGGTCTCGAATCCACGGAGCGGGTCCGCGCCGTCGGCAAGGAACTTCTCGTGGGCGGTCGGCGCGGGCAGGCCGGACACGGCCAGGAACCGCTCGAACCGCTCGGGGAATGTCGTCAGCCGGAACGGCTCGACCGCCCCGAATCCGATCTCCACGAGCC
>JBQCJQ010000364.1:0-5475 GCA_051952615.1 Humibacter sp. | reverse complement strand
GTCGACTTGCCGACGCCGTTCTCGCCGATCAGTCCGACGCGGGCGCCAGGCGGGACGGCGAGTGAGACATCGGTCAGCACGGAGCGAACACCGTAGCTGTGCGAGACGCCGTCGGCGCGGAGGTGGTCGGCGACCGTGGCGGGAATGCGGCCCTCGTCCGCGGTGGGCGTGGCCCCGATGTCACGGCCGGATTCGATGGGCTCGGTGTATTCGGTGGCCTGGGTGAAATCGGTGGGCTGGGTGTACTCGGTGGAAGGGTAGATAGATCGTGGCAACGTGGAACCGCCTCTCTGGCGAGCTCGCGTCGGCGAGCGTGGAGTTCCCGCCGGGCGTTGGCAACACGAGTCAGAGCCGGGGGAACTCGCCGGAGGTCGAGAAGACAGCGCGATCCAGCTGCGCGGTCTGCCTCAGCGGCGGTGACCGGTCTTCGTCGGGTGCGCTGCGGTGCGGCAACGATGTGTCGCGGATCCGCAGGGGTCGAGCCTCATGCGCGGGACGAAGGGTGGTCACTTCTTCATAGCTTGCGAGACGTTACCAGAGATCCCCGAGGGAGTCCACCGCGGGGCCGACCGGCGAACTACTGCGCCACTTGCGCTTGATCGCGCCAGCACAGGTGGCGCAATAGAGCGCAAATGGCGCGGTTGCCATGTGCACCGTCAGTCGTCGAGGCCGAGCACCTTCGACGTCTCGGCGAGCACGCGGGCGGCCTCCTCTGGCCGGTCGTTCAGGGTCGTGCCCATCGTCGGGATGAGCTCGGCGAGCCTCGGCTCCCACGACGGCCACTGCTGCGGGAAGCACTTCTGCAGCACGTCGAGCATGATCGGCACGGCCGTGGATGCCCCGGGAGAAGCACCCAGCAGGCCTGCGATCGACCCATCGGCGGCCGCGACCACCTCGGTGCCGAACTGCAGCACTCCGCCGTGCTGGGCATCCTTCTTCATCACCTGCACGCGCTGACCGGCGGTGATCAGCTCCCAGTCCTCACCCTTCGCGGTCGGCATGAACTCCTGAAGCGCTTTGACCTTCTTGGCGCGGGACGCGAGCAGCTCGCTGATCAAATACCTGATCAGCGGAATGTTGTCACGCGCCACCGCGAGCATCGGACCGATGTTGCCGCCTCGGACGGAGCCGGGGAGATCCCACCACGATCCCTTCTTCAGGAACTTGGGGCTGAACCCGGCGAACGGGCCGAAGAGAAGGGATGCCTCACCGTTCACGACTCGGGTGTCGAGGTGCGGCACCGACATCGGGGGCGCGCCCACGGCTGCTTTGCCGTACACCTTGGCATCCTGCTGCGCCACGATCTTCGGGTTCGTCGTACGGAAGAACTTGCCGCTGATCGGGAACCCGCCGAAGCCCTTGATCTCGTCGATGCCCGACGACTGCAGCAGGTGCAGCGCACCGCCGCCCGCTCCGACGAAGACGAACCTCGACTCAACGGTGTGCGGAGTGTTGCCGACGGTGTGCTTGACCCGCAGCCGCCAGGTGTTCTGCTTGGTGCGTCGAATGCTCTTCACGCGGCAGTTCAGGCGAAGCTCGGCGCCGCGACCCGTGAGGCCGTCGACGAGGGCATTCGTGAGTGCGCCGAAGTCGACATCCGTGCCCGTCGTGATGTGCGTTGCGGCGATCGGCTCGCGCGTGCGGCCCTTGATGAGCAGGGGCGCCCACTCGCGGATGACCTTGTGGTCTTCGCTGTACTCCATGCCGGCGAACAGCGGCTGGTCCTTCAGCGCCTGGTAGCGCTTGCGCAGGTACTTCACGTTGTCGCCGCCGCGAACGAAGGTCATGTGGGGAGTCGAGGTGATGAATGTGTTCGGCAGCTCGCCCTGCTCGACGAGGGATGACCAGAACTGACGGCTCAGCTGGAACTGCTCGTTGATGCTGATGGCCTTGTCGGGCGAGACGCTGCCGTCCTTCGCCTCCGGCATGTAGTTCAGCTCGCAGAGCGCGGCGTGGCCGGTTCCCGCGTTGTTCCAGGGGTTCGAGCTCTCCTGAGCGACCTCGCCGAGGCTCTCGTAGATGCGGATCGTCCAGTCCGGCTGGAGTCGCTGGATCATCGTGCCGAGCGTCGCACTCATGATGCCCCCACCGATCAGGACGACGTCTAACGGGGCTCGGGAATCACTCACTTGCACGATTCTATTGGCGTTGCAGCGGTGGCGCTGACCGGGGCGCGGTGAGGGGATCCCTCCGGTGCGACCCCCCTGGCACGCACCCCGGCACGACCCCCGGCACCCAGATGGTTCAGCCTCAGCCCGAGTAGCGCTCCCCCACCGGGATCTCCACGCTCACCGTGTTCCCCACCGGCGCCAGCGGGCACGCCCACGCTGGGTCGTAGGCGCAGCTGGGGTTGTAGGCGAAGTTGAAGTCGAGCACCACGGTGTTCGGAGTGCTGCCCGGTCCCAGGTCGGCACCCTTGATGGTGTCGAGCAGGTAGCGGCCTCCGCCGTACGTGCCGTCGGGATGCCCGGCCGACGCATCCTTCACGGGTACGAACAGTCCGCCGCCGTACGAACGAAGGCGCCACACGTCGAGCGAGCCGACATCCGGAACGCGCACGACCCCGATGCGCTCGAAGGGCACGATGCCGTCCGTTCCGGTCTCGACGTCGAGCGCGGCCGGCTCAGCCTCCTCGATCGGCAGCTCGAAGCGCCATGCCGGGTCGTACAGGGGCACCGGCAACCCGGAGAATGCGGCCCGGTCGTCGGGCAGGAGCGGCGTCGAGGGATGCTCCGCGAAGAGCGCATCCCGTTCGACGACCCATGCCGCGTGGGCGGCGGCCGGCTCCTCCTCGGACAGCTCGCGGACGAGCTCGTACAGGGCGAACACGCGACGCCGCCAGTCGGCGACGTCGACAGCGGTCTGGATGCCGGTCATGACTCCACCCTGCCGCAGTCGCGCCGGTCGCGCTGCGTTCGAGGACATCGCACGACTTCTGGGCCCGAGTCGTCGCTTCGTTGGGCGGTAATGACACGAGGCGACCACCATTCTCGGGAGGTCGTCGAATCGGGGCCGCGAAGTGTCGCCTCGAAGCGGGAAAGCGACGCGATGGGGCCACGATTCGTGGGAGATGAATCTCTCCGCGGATGTCGGCGGCATGCGGCACCATGGGCGAATGCCCACCACCGCACAACAAGGAGCGTCCGAAGGAGGGCTCCGGGCATCCCTCCGCGGTTCGCCCAAGGGGATCGGGCTCGCCCAGGGCACAGCCTTGTACGTTGCGGCTGTGCTGGGCACGGGCATCCTTCTGCTTCCTGCGCTGGCTGCCCAGGCTGCCGGGCCGGGATCGATCGTCGCGGTCGCAGCACTCGCGGTCGTCTCCATCCCGCTTGCGGCGACGTTCGCTGCGCTGTCGACCCGGCACCCGGATGCCGGTGGCGTCGCAACCTTCGCACGCCGCGCCTTCGGCCCGACTGCGGCCCGTGTCGTGAGCTACTGGTTCTACTTCGGCACGCCGATCGGGGCGCCGATCGCCGCCATCATGACGGCGCAGTACGTCGTGGCGATCATCGGCGGGGACCGGTTCACCGTGATCGCGATCGCGGCCGCCCTCGTGATCATTCCGGTGACCATCGCCGTCTTCGGTGTGCGGTTCACCGCGTGGGCGCAGCTCGGCCTGAGTGCCGCGCTGATGGCGATCCTGGTGCTCGCGCTGGCCGCCGCCGCGCCGCACACGCACGCCGCGAACTTCACGCCGTTCCTGCCGCACGGCGCGGCGGGCGTGGGAGTCGCGATCAGCCTGTACGTCTGGGCGTTCGCCGGATGGGAGGCCGTCGCGGGGATCGCCGGCGAGTTCTCGAGGCCACGGCGCGACATCCCGCGTGCGACCGCCCTGGCGCTCGTCATCGTGGCGATCGCGTACGTCGCGATCCAGACGGCTGTTGTCGGGGTGCTCGGCCCCGCCGCCGGAGCCGGCAAGGCTCCACTGCTCGATCTGGTCGCGGTCGGCCTTGGCCGCGGCTGGGGCATCGTGGTGGCGTGCGTCGCCGTGATCGTGGTCGTCGGCGTCTTCAATGCCTACATCGCCGCCTTCAGCAAGCTGGGCGCCGCGATGGGCCGCGACGGAGACCTCCCCGCCTGGTTCGGCCATGGCTTCGAACGAGGGGGCATCGCCCGCCGTGGCCTGGCGCTCAGCGCCGCGGTCATGGGCGTGTATTTCGTGATCGTGGTGTTCATCCCCGACCTGCAGCCGGTCATCCTGGTTCACACCAGCATCGCTGCGGCGATCTACGGCATGGGTGTGGCAAGCGCGGTGATCCTGCTACCCCGCTGGAGTGTCGGTTGGTGGATGGCCGCCATCTCGTGCGTGCTCGTGCTCGGCCTGCTCATCCTGGCCGGCCCGAACCTGGTCTATCCGGCGGCCGTGGCGGCCGGCGCAGTCCTCGTAGGGGCGATCGGCCGCCTGCGGCGAAGGGCGCCTAGGCCATCGACCCCACGATCGGAGTCCACCGCCGTCGGCAAATGAAACGGCGGCCGGAGCCATCACAGCTCCGACCGCCGGGTCACAACGACTCAGCACGCACCTCAGACGGCGACGGCGGCCCGCCGCTTCGCCGCCACGAGCTCAGCGATCTGCACGGCGTTGAGCGCGGCACCCTTGCGCAGGTTGTCGTTGGAGACGAAGAGCGCGAGCCCGCGGCCCTCGGGGGCTCCCTCGTCGCGACGGATGCGACCGACGTAGCTCGGGTCCTTGCCCGCCGCCTCGAGCGGGGTGGGCACGTCCGTGAGAACGACTCCCGGGGCATCCTTCAACAGCTCGGCCGCGCGCTCGGGCGACAGCGCCTCGGCGAACTCCGCGTTGATCGACATCGAGTGACCGGTGAACACGGGCACACGCACGCACGTTCCGCTGACCAGCAGCTCGGGAAGCTCGAGGATCTTGCGACTCTCGTTGCGCAGCTTCTTCTCTTCGTCGGTCTCGTACTGTCCGTCATCCACGATCGAGCCCGCGAGCGGCACGACGTCGAACGCGATCGGGCGCACGTACTTCTGCGGCGCCGGCAGCTCGACGGCCGAGCCGTCGTGAACGAGGTCGAGCACGTGGCCGGATGCCAGCGCGGCCTCGGCCTGCTCGGCCAGTTCCTGCGCACCGGCGAGACCGGAGCCGCTGACGGCCTGATACGTCGACACGACGAGCCTGCGCAGACCGGCCTCGGCGTCGAGCACCTTGAGAACGGGCATGATCGCCATGGTCGTGCAGTTCGGGTTCGCGATGATGCCCTTCTGCGCATCGTCGATCGCATGCGGGTTGACCTCGCTCACCACGAGCGGCACCTCGGGGTCCATACGCCAGGCACTGGAGTTGTCGATCACGAGAGCGCCCGCCGCGGCGAATTTCGGGGCAGCGGCTCGGCTGCCGGTCGCACCTGCCGAGAACAGCGCGATGTCGATGCCGGACGGGTCAGCCGTCTCGACGTCTTCGACCACGATCTCCTCGCCCCTGAACGGAAGCGTCCGGCCCGCTGAGCGGCTCGT
>JBQCJQ010000363.1:0-2456 GCA_051952615.1 Humibacter sp. | reverse complement strand
GCAGGCGACGTGCTGACGATCATCGACGTCGGCGGCAACCAGTCGGCCGATTTCCTCGTCTTCGACGCCGCCGACACGAGCCATCGCTACAGCGCGCCCGACACGCTCGTCGGGCAGTCGAACGCCTACCTGCGCGCCGGGTCGGTGCTGCTGTCCAATGAGTCGCTCCCCCTCATGACGGTGATCGTCGACGAGATCGATCGCCACGACACGATCGGCGGAGCCTGCTCGAAGGAATCGAACACGCTGCGCTACGGCCACCACGTCGAGCACCAGCACGCGTGCCGCGAGAACTTCCTTACCGAGGCGGCCAAGCACGGCCTCGGCGTCAGGGACCTGGTCTCGAACATCAACTGGTTCATGAACGTGCCGGTCGAAGCCGACGGCGCACTCGGGATCGTGGACGGCTTGAGCGCCCCTGGAAAGCGGGTCGCCCTGCTCGCCGAGCGTGACGTGCTCGTGATCGTCTCGAACTGCCCGCAGATGAACAACCCCTGCAACGACTTCAATCCGACCCCGCTGCGCATGGTGGTCACCCGCCCCAGCGCTTCCGACGACGCCGAGGACAGCCTGTGAGCACTCCATCGTTCGACACCGTGCTGATCGCGAACCGCGGCGAGATCGCGCGGCGGATCATCCGTTCCGCCCACGAGCTCGGCATGAAGACGGTCGCCGTGTACTCGGACGCGGACCGTGCAGCCCCGCACGTCCGCGAGGCCGATGATGCCATCCGACTCGGCCCCGCCGCACCGAAACAGTCGTATCTTCGTGCGGATGCCGTGCTGGACGCCGCGGAGCGTACGGGTGCCGGGCTGATCCACCCCGGCTACGGGTTCCTCTCCGAGAACCTGTCGTTCGCGACCGCGGTCGAAGCCGCCGGTCTGCGCTTCGTCGGGCCGTCGGCACAGCAGATCGCCGCGTTCGGAGAGAAGCACACCGCACGTGAGCTCGCACAGGCGGCTGGCGTGCCGATGCTCGCCGGGACGGGCTTGTTGCCCGATGCTGCGAGCGCGGTCTCCGAGGCTCAGCGCATCGGTCTGCCGGTCATGCTGAAGGCCACGGGCGGCGGCGGCGGCATCGGCATGCAGGCGTGCTTCACTCTCGACGACGTCCGCGACGCGTTCGCACGGGTCGAGGCACTCGCGGCGACGAACTTCGGCTCGACCGGGATCTTTCTCGAGCGCTACGTGCGCCCGGCACGACACGTCGAGGTGCAGATCTTCGGCGACGGCGAAGGCCGCATCGCGGTGTTCGGAGATCGCGATTGCTCGCTGCAACGACGCAATCAGAAGGTGATCGAGGAGGCCCCGGCGCCGGCGCTGCCCGAACACGTGCGCAGACGACTGCACGGCTCCGCCCGCGAGCTCGCCGCGTCAGTCGGCTATCGCAGTGCGGGCACCGTCGAGTTCGTCTACGACCCGGTGCGCGAAGAGGCATCCTTCCTCGAGGTCAACACGCGACTCCAGGTCGAACACCCTGTCACCGAGGAGGTGTTCGGGGTCGACCTGGTCGCGATGATGTTGCGCCTCGCGCGCGACGGCGCTTCCGGCATCCCCGGCGACGTCTTCACCCGCGAGTGGCGACCCGAAGGCGTCGCGATCGAGGCCCGCGTGTACGCCGAGGACCCCGCGAAGAACTCGCTGCCCTCGACCGGCCTCGTCACCCGTGCCGAGTTCCCGGGGCAGGGTGGGGCTTCGGTCGACGGGATCCGCGTCGACGGCTGGGTCGAGACGGGCACGGCGGTGTCAGCGTTCTACGACCCGATGCTTGCGAAGGTGATCGCGCACGACGCCGATCGGTCTGCCGCGCTCGAGCTGCTGCGCGACGGCCTCGAGGGCAGCCGTGTCGACGGCATTGTCACCAACCTCGGCCTGCTGCGCTCGCTCACCGGCCACCCCGAGTTCGTCGACGCGCGGCACAGCACCTCGACGCTCGACACCACGAACGACCCCGATCCACGTATCGACGTCGTCGCCCCTGGCACCATGACGACCGTGCAGGATCTGCCGGGCCGAGTCGGCTACTGGGAGGTCGGCGTCCCGCCGAGCGGGCCGTTCGACAGCGCGTCGTTCGCCGAGGCGAACCTCGCCGTCGGCAATCCGGTCTCGGCGCCGGGGCTCGAGATCACCCTCACGGGGCCGACCCTCAGGTTCTCCCATTCCGCGCTCATCGCCGTGACGGGCGCAGCAGCCCAGGTCGAGGTCGACGGGGTCGCCGTCGCGATGTGGGAGCCGGTCGAAGTCCCCGCTGGTGCGACCGTCGTCATCGGCGCGGCGCCGGGCCCGGGCATCCGCAGCTATCTCGCCGTTCGCGGCGGACTCGACGTCCCTCACTACCTCGGCAGCGCGTCGACGTTCACGCTCGGCGGTTTCGGCGGTCACGGTGGGCGGGCGCTTCTCGCCGGCGACGTGCTGCGGCTCGGGGCGGCGGATGCCGATGCGCCGCATCCCGCGATC
>JBQCJQ010000362.1:0-4156 GCA_051952615.1 Humibacter sp. | reverse complement strand
CAAACCCGGTGGCCGTCGCCCTGCTCATCGGCATGCTCCGCGGGGCTTTCGCGGGGGACTAGACCTCATACCCCCTCCGCGGCGGGGGCCGCGGCCGCCGCCTCACCCCGCCCGCCTCACCCCGCCCGCGCGCATAACTCCTGCACATCCACGGGTGGCCGCCAGCACACGCCCGTGATTCCGCGGTTCTCGCGGCACCCGCCGCACGATCTGCAGGAGTTATGCACGCCGTACGCTGGAGGGATGGCCGAACGCACGACGGGACGACGCGCGAAGCGACCGGGTGCACCCGGTGCCGACCCGACCCCGCAGTCGGGCGCGGCCGGGCCGGGAACCCGCGGAACGCGCGGGGGAGCGGATGCCCCTGTGAGGGCGTCCGAAGACACCGACCGCGCGTGGGGTGACGGCGCAGACTCCAACGACGAGCGGCTAAGGCGCGACATCCCGCCGCATTGGGGCGGGAAAGAGTGATCGCTATGCGGGAAAGAGCGACCGCTATGCGGTAGGCCCGTCCGCGTGACGGCCGCCGGCGTTGTCGCCGGGAGCGGCGAGCGAAGCATCGGCCTGTGCTGCGAGCAGATCGCGGATCTGCGTGAGCAGCTCGACGTCAGGCGGCAGGGGCTCGGACTCCGGCTCGGCGTTCAGTCCCTTGCGCGCCGCAGCTCGCTCGCGCAGGTGGTTCATCGGGAAGACGAAGACGAAGTAGACAACGACGGCGACGGCGAGGAACTGGATGACCGCGCCGACGATGGCGCCGAACATCAGCTTCGACTCTCCGCCGCCCAGCGTCGGAATGCTCACGACGAGCGCCTTGTCCAGCGTGCCGGCCTTGAAGACCGCGCTGATCAAGGGATTGATGAGGTTGTTCACGATCGAGTTGACGACCGCGGTGAACGCTGCCCCGATGACGACCGCAACGGCGAGATCGATCACGTTGCCGCGCATGATGAACTCTCTGAAGCCCTTGATCATGTGCTGTCCCTTCCCCTCACTCACCGATGGTAGAAGAGACGTGGCTCGATCTCGTGGAACCCGGGATCCCGGGCGTTTGTCACCTCTTGGTCAGGCGGCCGACCCCGAACCGCTCGAGGCTGCTGGTGCCGCCGGCGCGGCCTTCTTCTCGCCCGAGCTCTTCGACTCGGTCTTGGTGCTGGATGCCGCCTGGTCGTTCTTCGGTCCGCTCGGCTCGTTCTTGCCAGACGGAACCGACTGCGATCCGCCGGAGCGTGAGTCGGTGCGGTAGAAGCCGGAGCCCTTGAACGTGACGCCCACGGCGCCGAACACCTTGCGCAGCGGGCCGCCGCACTCGGGGCAGGCCGTGAGCGCCTCGTCGCTGAACGCCTGGTGGATGTCGAACGCGTGACCGCATTCGGTGCACTTGTACGAGTAAGTGGGCATCGTCATCTCTCAGTTCGAAGTCTTCGCCGGTGCGTGGCGGCGGCCGGTCCGCGGGCGTGCCGCTAGCGGAAACGGATGATGCGGGTCGGGGTCACCGCGCCGGTCACGGGTTCGTCGTGTCTTTCGCGGGGCACCTCGTCGAGCACCTCGCCGTCGAACACGACGGCATACACCGGAGGACATTTTTCCATGCTGCCCAGGGTTTTGTCGAAGTAGCCCCTGCCCCAGCCCATCCGCACGCCCCGCAGGTCGACGGCGGCGGCCGGCACGACGATGAGATCGACGTCGTTCACCGCGATCGGACCGAGCAGTTCACCGACGGCTTCCGGCCATCCGTACATGCCCTCGGTCTCGGACTCGCCGTCATCCACGGTCCAGTCGAGCAGGCCGTCTTCTCTGCTGATCGGCAGCAGCACGCGTAGGCCCTCGGCGAACGCCCACTTCAGAAAGGGGCGAGTGTCCGGCTCGTTCGGCGCGGAGAGGTAGCACGACAACGAGCGTGCACCGTACTGTTCGACCAGCTGCTGGAGGTTCTCGGTGATGCCGGCGGTTGCACGCTCCCGCTCGGTGACCGTCGCGTTCCTGCGGCGCTCCCGCAGCTCGGCTCGCAGCGCGCGCTTCGCGCTGGTCGGGTCGGACGCCATACCAGGCATCCTAGGGCGAGGTCCATCTCCCCATCCGGATTGCTCTGGGCGACCGGGCACCAGATACCCTGAGCAGATGGCCATCACCAAAGCCGTCATTCCGGTTGCCGGTCTCGGCACGAGGTTTCTTCCCGCGACGAAGGCAATGCCGAAGGAGATGTTGCCGGTAGTCGACAAGCCGGCCATCCAGTATGTGGTCGAGGAGGCCGTCGGCGCAGGGCTGCGCGACGTGCTCATGATCACCGGACGCAACAAGAACGCGCTCGAGAACCACTTCGACCGAGCGACGGAGATCGAGTCGACTCTCGCCGCGAAGGGCGACACCGAAAAGCTGCGCAGGGTCATGTACTCGACCGACCTCGCCGACGTGCACTACGTGCGGCAGGGTGACCCCAAGGGTCTCGGTCACGCCGTGCTGCGCGGCCGCATGCACGTCGGCCACGAGCCCTTCGCCGTGCTGCTGGGCGACGACATCATCGACAGCCGTGACGTTCTGCTGAGCCGCATGCTCGAGGTCGCGGAGGCCAAGGGCGCCACCGTCATCGCACTGCTCGAGGTCGAGCCTTCGCAGATCCACCTCTACGGAGCCGCCGCAGTCGAGGCAACGGACGAGGGAGACGTGGTGCGCGTTCGCGGGCTCGTCGAGAAACCCTCTGCGGAGGATGCCCCCTCGAATCTCGCCCTCATCGGCCGCTACGTGCTGCAGCCCGAGGTGTTCGACTTGCTGGAGCACACCGAGCCAGGGACGGGCGGCGAGATCCAGCTGACGGATGCCCTGCAGGAGCTCGCGACGGAGCCGGGCGGCCCCGGCGTGTACGGCGTCGTCTTCCGCGGTCGCCGCTACGACACGGGTGACCGGCTCGACTACCTCAAGTCGATCGTGCAGCTCGCGGTGGATCGCGAAGACCTCGGACCGGACTTCCGGCCGTGGCTTCGCGAGTTCGCCTCCGCCCTCTCCGACGAGCCGGATGCGGGCGAGACCATCGACGAACCCGGCGTCGGCGAGTAACCGACGACGGTCGAGACCGACAGACGAGAACGAGCTACCCGTGTACGTACCGACTCTCAGCGACGGCGCCGTCGGCATCCGACCGATCAGGCTGCGCGATTCGCGTGCGCTCGAGAAGGAACTGCTCGACAACCGCGGGTGGCTGCGGCAGTGGGAGGCCACCAGCCCGCACGCTCCTGTGTCATTCGACACGCGCGCGAGCATCCGCTCACTGCAGGCCTCCGCGAGGTCTGGTCATGGGCTGCCCTTCGTCATGGAGCACAGCGGCGAGCTCGCCGGACAGCTGAACGTGTCGTCCATCACCTACGGCTCGCTCGCCTCGGCGACGATCGGCTACTGGGTGGCGGAGCGGTTCGCGGGCAAGGGCGTCACCCCGACGAGCGTCGCGCTGGCGACCGACTACTGCTTCTTCCAGCTCGGTCTGCACCGCATGGAGATCTGCATCCGTCCGGAGAACGGGCCTTCGCTGCGCGTCGTGCAGAAGCTCGGCTTCAGGTACGAGGGGCTGCGCAGGCGGTACATCCACATCAACGGTGACTGGCGAGACCACTTCTGCTTCGCGCTCGTCGTCGAGGAGATTCCGCAGGGCGTGCTGCGCCGGTGGAAGTCAGGAGACGTCCCCGAGGGCGTCGCCGTCGTGCCAGAGGCCGATCGCGAGGCAGCGGCGCACCCGCTGACGCCTCGCGCGCGATGAGGCGACAGACCTCCTCGACTCGAACGGAACCATCGCAGGCTGTGCTGGGGATGCCCGGTGCGTTCGGGGACACACGGCAGCCGCGACCGGGCCAAGCGACATACCCCGCCTACCGTAGTCACATGACCGGGGGGACACTGTGACAGGGGGGACACTGAGCGGCGGAGTCGTCATCGCGCTCGCAGCCGCTCTGTGGCTGGCGTACCTGGTGCCGACTTGGCTGCGTCGGCGTGACTATCTGAACGCCGAGCGCAACGCGGTGCGGCTTCAGCAGACGCTGCGCATACTCGCCGAGACGGCTGAGGCGCCGGAAGAGGTGCGCGTCGAGGCGACGGCCCGCGAGGTCGCACGGCAGCAGAAGGTTCTGAAGAAGGCACGTGCGAAGGCGGATGCCGCAGCTCGGGCGATCTC
>JBQCJQ010000361.1:0-4514 GCA_051952615.1 Humibacter sp. | reverse complement strand
CCCAGGTCGGACGCTGGCCCAAAGGTCTGCGCGACTCCAAAATGCTTCCGGAACCCAAGCGCGAAGAGCTCGCGCCTTTGTGCATGTCGTGGGTTCGCTATCACGCCGTCGGCATGGCGTCGGCGGCCGAGATCGACGAGTTCGGCATCATGGCCTGCCTCAGCACGGCCGGCGCACGTGCCTTCGCGGCCCTGCAGGCGGCCGGCGCCTCCTTCGAGGCGTGCACGATCGTGCTCGACGGCAATTACGACTACCTCTCACGCGCGCTGCCGATCAGGGTCCCTGTCGTGCCGCGCATCAAGGCCGACCAGTCCTGCGCGTCCGTGTCGGCGGCATCCGTCATCGCCAAGGTGCATCGCGACGCCATCATGATCGAGCAGGATGCCGTGCATCCCGGATACTCATGGGCGAGCAACAAGGGCTATTCGTCGAAGGAGCATTTCGACGCGATCGGACGCCTCGGTGCGAGCCCTCTGCATCGGCGCACCTGGTTGAAGCCGGAGCGCACAGAGCCGCTCGCGCTCGACGGCCTAGAACTCGACGGCCCGGAGGTCGGGAGATTTCAGACGGACGGGCTCGAACTCGGCGAGCTTGCGCCCATCGCGCCCGACGAGGCCGTCGAGGGGCGCCAGCCTGCAGCGTAGACTTACGGGCGATGGACGAGGACGAATTCGACGACTACGACCGCGAAGTCGAGCTGGCGCTGTATCGCGAATACCGCGACATCGTCTCGCAGTTCAAGTACGTGATCGAGACCGAGCGGCGCTTCTATCTGGCGAACGAGGTCGAATTCGTACGCCGTGACACCGCGAACGACTTCTATTTCGAGATCACGATGCACGACGTCTGGGTGTGGGACGTCTACCGCGCAGACCGCTTCGTGAAGTCGGTTCGCGTGTTGACGTTCAAGGACGTCAACATCGAGGAGCTCTCCAGCAAGGAATTCGAGATCCCGAAGGAACTCGCCCTCGACGAGTAGGCCGCTGCGCCTCTCCACCGTCTCTTCGGCGGGCACGGGACTCTCCGTCCCCAACTGCGGTTCTGCCCGTTCCATTCGATGACGACGCCCATCCGCCTCGGCGCGCGGATGCTTCCCTGCACGCTGGCAGGGGAGGCATTCGATGGCGAGAAAAGACGAGCTGGGCAGGCGAGGCGAAGACCTGGCCGAACGGTACTTGGCGAGACGCGGGTACCGCGTCGTCGCACGCAATTGGCGATGCGCACTCGGTGAGATCGATCTGATCGTCGAGCGCGGAGGCGAAGTGGCGATCGTCGAGGTGAAGACGCGTTCGTCCGTCGCCTTCGGGCATCCGTTCGAGGCGATCACGCCGACGAAGGCGGCACGACTGCGGCGACTGACCGCGCAGTGGTGCGAGCAGAACGACAAGCCCCACCGAGAGGTGCGGGTCGACGCCGTCGCCGTGATCGCGCCCGCCGGTGCCCGCGACGACGACGTGGTCATCGAGCACCTCGTGGGGATCTGCTGATGGCCATCGCGCGCACCAGCGCCGTCGCGCTCGTCGGTCTCACTCCGAGCATCGTGGATGTCGAAGCGGACATCTCTCCCGGGCTGCCCGGTTTTGCCGTGATCGGGCTCCCGGATGCGGCACTCGGCGAGTCCCGAGGTCGTGTGCGGGCCGCGGCCCTCAACGCCGGACTCCCGATCACCTCGCGCAAACTCACGATCAACCTTTCGCCGGCGGCGCTGCCGAAGCACGGGGGAGGGTTCGATCTCGCGATAGCGCTCTCGGCGCTTGCCGCTGCGGGAGACGTGTCGGCCGAGTCGGTGGCCTCGACCGTGCACATCGGCGAGCTCGGTCTCGACGGGCGCCTCAGGCCGACGCCCGGTGTTCTTCCCGCCGTCATAGGAGCCGCGCGCGCCGGCCTCGACCGGGTGATGGTGCCGACGGCGAATGCCGAAGAAGCGCGACTCGTGCCGAACGTCGAGGTGATCTCGGTTGCATCCCTTCGGGAGGCGGCCATCAGGCATGGCGCCGAGCTCGATGCCGTTCCCGTCGAAGCCTGGCCGTCCACGGGTGCGGCCACCCACGAGGCGGCCACACCCGAACTCGCGGACATCGTGGGAAACGACGACGCCATCGAGGCGCTGATCGTCGCGGCTGCCGGCGGGCACCATATGTTCCTGCTGGGCCCACCGGGGTCGGGCAAGACCATGCTCGCCGAGCGGCTCCCCGGACTCCTGCCCGACCTGGATTCCCACGCGTCGCTCGAGGCCACGTCGATCCGCTCGCTCACCGGCGCGGCGGCCTCGCGGCTCGTCACCCGGCCACCCTTCGAGGCGCCGCATCACACGGCATCTGCGGCCGCGATCGTCGGAGGCGGCAGTGGCCGCATCACTCCCGGAGCCGCCGTGCGGGCTTGTCACGGTGTGCTCTTCCTCGACGAGGCGCCCGAGTTTCCGGCGAGCGTGCTCGACGTGCTGCGTCAGCCGCTGGAGTCCGGCGAGATCCGCATTCACCGTGCCAACGCGGTCGCGACGTTCCCCGGCCGCTTCCAGCTCGTCATGGCCGCCAACCCCTGTCCGTGCGGTCAATACGGGGCGCCGGACGGCGAGTGTACCTGTGCTCCGTCGGTTCGTCGCCGCTACCTTGGCAAGATCTCCGGGCCTCTCCTGGACCGGGTCGATGTACGGCTGACCGTTCGGCGGGTGACCGCCACCCAGCTGAGACTCGGTGCCGACACGCCGCGTACCACACCGGCGGATGCCAGGGCTCGCGTCATCACAGCGCGCCAGGCGGAAGTCGCCCGACTGGCGAAGACGCCATGGCGCACCAACGCGCAGGTTCCCGGTTCGTGGCTCCGCGAGAACGCACGGCTGCCGGCGGGGGCCACCGCCGTCCTCGACAGGGCGCTGGAGCGCGGAGCGATCACCATGCGCGGCTACGACCGATCGCTTCGACTGGCATGGTCGCTCGCCGACGTGGCGGGAGCCGACCGGCCGACGGCCGAGCACATCGGTGTCGCGCTGTACCTGCGGAAGGGAGCATGAGCGTGACCATCTTCGGACTTCCCGAGGGTCGACTGCGCGACCTCGTGCAGTCGGTGAGCGGCGATGCCGTCCTCGAGGAGGCCACGGTGGCCGAACGGTTCGCGCGTGCCACCTGGACCGTCATCGCAGAGCCGGGAGATGGAGCCGCAGGCGCATTGATCGCCGAGCTGGGGCCGTCCGCCGCCTTGTCGCTCGTGCTCGGCACCGAGCACACCTCAGCGAAGCCGACGAGTTCGGCTCTCGCTTCCGGGTTGGAGCGATGGAAGCCACGACTGCGGTCGCTCGATGTGGAACGAGCGCTGCAACTCGCCGCACGCGTGGGCGCGAGGCTCCTTGCGCCCGCGGAAACCGGGGAGGGTGCGAGTGCGTGGCCGGACGGCGTGGACGACCTCGGCGTTCACGTACCCGTCGCGTTGTGGGCTCGCGGCGATCCCGCCAGGCTGAGCGGTGGGCTCCCGGGGATCGCGCTCGTCGGAGCGCGAGCCGCGACGGGGTATGGGGAGCATGTGGCAGGGGAGATCGCCGCGGGACTCGCGGAACGAGGCCATGCGATCGTGTCGGGAGCCGCCTACGGCATCGACGGGATGGCGCACCGAGCCGCGCTGGCCGCAGACGGTCTCACCATCGCGTTCCTCGCCGGCGGAGTCGACAGGTTCTACCCGGCGGGCCACGACGAGCTCCTGCACCGCATCGTCGATCGCGGCATCGTGCTCTCCGAGCTGCCCTGCGGGGCAGCGCCCACGAAGTGGCGCTTCCTGGAGCGGAACCGGCTCATCGCCGCTGCCTCCGCCGCGACGGTGGTCGTCGAGGCGGGAGCCCGCTCGGGATCGTTGAACACCGCTGGACATGCCGCGACTCTCGGGCGACCTCTCGGTGCCGTTCCGGGACCGGTGACGTCGCCGACGTCTGCCGGATGCCATCGCCTCCTCCGGGAGTACGACGCCGTCTGCGTGACCGACGCCGCCGAGGTCGCCGAACTGATCGACGGGGCAGGTGCGTCGTCCTGGCAGAGCCGTTCACGCGACGACCCCGACACGATCCGCGTGCTCGACGCCATGACGACCCGACCCGGGCGCACCCCTCAGGAGATCGCGGCACACTCGGGGCTCGCGATCGCAACGGTGCTCGCGGTGCTGGGGACCCTCGCGGTGGCTGACAGAGTGCGCGAGGCAGCGGATGGCTGGGTGGCGGTATCGCGGCGGTCGTGACGTCGCCGAAACGCCTCATCCCAGGGTGTCGGAGGCGTGAGGACGGCGGGCGCGGCCAAGCTGAAAGGATGCGATGGGACGACGCCATCTCGGGCTTCGAGCGATACCTGAGCGCCGAGCGCGGCTACTCGGCGAACACGGTGCGCTCGTACGCGGGCGATCTCCGCGTGCTCGCCGACTTCGCCGAGCACGAAGGTGCCGACGATCCGTGCGCGGTGGGACTTCCCTTGCTGAGGGACTGGCTGTGGAAGTCGCAGCAGAGCGGGCTGGCCAAGGCCTCCATCGCGCGCCGCGCC